>CANCPZ010000033.1 GCA_947380175.1 Bacteroidota bacterium
TAAAAAAATGAAAAAAATAAGTTTATTAGTTGGAATAGTACTTGCAGCAAGCACTATCTCTATAGCACAAAAAATTGCATATGTGGATACTGAATATATTTTGGGGCAGATTCCTGAATATAAAGCAGCTCAAGCCGAACTTGATAAAACGTCCATTCAATGGCAAAAGGAAATTGAAGCAAAATATGCTGAGATTGATAAAATGTATAAGTCGTATCAGGCAGAACAAATATTGCTTACAGATGATATGAAGAAAAAACGCGAAGGAGATATTGTAGCAAAAGAAAAAGAGGCTAAAGAGGTTCAGAAACAAAAATTTGGTGTTGATGGAGAGTTATTTAAAAAACGCCAGGAATTAGTAAAACCAATTCAAGATAAAGTTTTTAATGCAGTCAAAGCGATTGCTGAAAAAGGTTCTTATTCAATTATATTTGATAAAGCTAGCGATTTAACCATGCTTTATGCAAGTTCTAAAATTGATAAGAGTGACGAGGTGCTTCAGCAGTTGGGTCAAAAAGGTGGTAGTTCTGATTCTAAAACAGGTTCTAAAACAGGTACAAAAAAATAGTAAAACAATAAATCCAAATAAAAATTAAAACAAAAATTATGAACAAAACGTTAAAATTAGCTTTTGCTGGAATAGCAATAATATCAAGTGCATATACTGCAACTGCTCAAAAAATTGCTCACGTGAATTTAGATTCGTTGATTAGCATTATGCCAGAATCGAAAACAGCACAACAATCTGTTCAAGATTATGCAAAGCAATTAGAGCAACAAGTAACTGCAATGCAAACCGAATTGCAAACCAAATATGCTGATTATCAAGAAAAATCTAAGGATATGGCAGAAGTTGTAAAAGCATCTAAAGAAAAAGAGTTGAATGATTTAAATCAACGTATTCAGGATTTTCAACAACAAGCACAAGCCGATTATCAAAAGAAAAGTGCTGAACTTTCTAAACCTGTTTATGAAAAAGCAAAAAAAGCAATTGATGTTGTTGCAAAAGAAAACGCTTATAAATATGTATTAGATACAAGCACAGGATTAGTGCTCTATAATGAGCCTGCCGATGATATAATTGCTTTAGTAATTAAAAAGCTTGGTATCACTCCAAATGCAATTCCAACACCTGTGCAACCTAAACAAGTAGCTCCTAAAAAGTAATCAGTAATTAGATAAAAAAAATCCCCTTACAATATTATTGCAAGGGGATTTTTTTTATCTAAAGTAAAAACTATTTCTAGCAATTGCTTAATGCTATTTTATTTTCCAATCAAAAATTTAAATCCTTTTCCATGAACATTTATAAGTTGTATTGAAGGATCTTCTTTTAAATATTTTCGGAGTTTAGCTATATACACATCCATACTTCTGCCTGTAAAATAATTATCGTCATTCCAAACAGTTTTTAAAGCAAAATTTCTATCAATTACTTCGTTCACATGAATACAAAGTAATTTTAATAATTCACTTTCCTTTGTTGTTAATTTTTGTTGAATATTGTTGAATGTTAAGGTTTGGTGCTTGTAATCAAAATTATATTTACCTATTTTAAATTCTGCCTGAACTGTTGTTTTGGTAGTTTTATTTTCAGTTCTTCTTAGAATTGCTTTAATACGCATTAATAATTCCTCCATACTGAATGGTTTTGTAATATAATCGTCAGCTCCCAAATTAAATCCTTCAATTGTATCTTCTTTCATTGATTTTGCTGTTAAAAAAACAATAGGAATATTCACATCAATCGCTCTAATCTCTTTTGCCAAAGTGTATCCATCCTTTATTGGCATCATCACATCTAAAATACAAATATTGAATTTGTCTTTTGCAAACAAATCATAGCCCTGCTTACCATCAACGCCCAAAACGATTGAGTATCCTTTAGCTTCTAAATATTCTTTCAGTAAATTTCCCAGGTTGTGGTCATCTTCAACAAGTAAGATTTTTATTTTTTCCATTTTAAATAATTTTTTTACAAGGGTTTATTGAAAGGTAAGTGTATCGTAAATATTGTTTTTTTACCTAATTCGCTTTCCACTTTTATTGATCCTTTATGTTTTTCTACAACTGCTTTTACGTAACATAGCCCTAAACCAAATCCTTTTACATTGTGTATGTTTCCTGTAGGAACTCTATACATCATGTCGAAAATATGTTTTTGGTTTTCCCTACTTATTCCAATTCCGTTGTCTTCAATAGAAATAAAAATGCCAGTATTATCGCTATGTGTTTTAATTTGAATTAATGGTTTATCCTTCGAATACTTTAAAGCATTATCAATCAGGTTTAAAACAATATTGGTAATATGTATTCTGTCGGCGTATATAATATGCTCTTTTGCTCTGAGTTCGTTAACAATATGGCCTTCTTTATTTTCGACTTGTAATTTAATGTTTGAAATTGATTCTTCAATTAAGTTGTGAATATCGATAGGAAGAATTTTTAATTTAAATTCTCCCTTATCTAAAATAGCGGTTTGTAAAATGTTTTCTACTAGTGAACTTAGGCGTTTGTTTTCATCGCCTATCATAGTTACATATTTATTTATTCGCTCCTGCGATTTTTCAACCGATTTGTCGTTTAGCACTTCACACGCTAATGATATAGTAGATATAGGTGTTTTGAACTCGTGCGTCATATTACTGATAAAATCGTTTTTGATTTCAGATAATTTTTTTTGTTGAAAAATAGTGTTGATAGTATAATAAAATGAAAAAATAAGAGCAATCACAAATACTACAGAAATGAGTAATAGGCCCAACATTGATTTTAGCAAATAATGGTTTTGATTGGGGAAGTAGACAGATAAAAATTGTGGTTTAATAAAAATATTGTCAGGTGAAAGATTTACTTTAAAGTTAGAAGAATAAATATTTTTTATTTTATCCGATAGTTTGGATGAGTCTGCAGAAAGGTTTTTTGATGGACAAATGGCGAAAAAATAAGCTGTATTAATTCCTTTTTCAAGTAATTCAAAATGTAATACCGAATCTAAAAGTAATGTGTCGATTTTTGAAGAGTGGTCGTTATATATGTTAATACTTACCATCTCATCAAAAATATCTTTTACCATATCTTGTTTATTTGAAAACCATTGGTTTTGTTTACTTAAAGAGTCAATTGCTTGCATATTAAAGGGCCCGTCATTTTCAATTCGCCTATCAAAATTTGTTGTTGCACTATCGCTTGAATATTTTTTCTGATGTGTCTTTTTAATAACAACACCATTGGAGTCTGCAGCGTACTCTTCAAAAATATTTACATTTAATTTATTTCTTTTTAGCGAAAAATTCTTTTTATCGGAAAGCGAATCAATAAAAAAGTTATTCACCCCCTTCGTTTGATCTGTTGGGCTAAACCAACGAATTCCTTGTTTTCTGAAATTATATTTTTTGGTGATTTTAGCTGCGGCTTTTATTTTCCCCATTCGATAAACAACATTGTTTAATGCTTCGTTTACATTTTGTTCAAAACGCTCTTCGCCAATTTTTATAGCATTCCTCACCCAATAAACCTGAATTGCCATTATGCCGACTAGCGCTAAACTAGCCATCGTTACTATAATTCGTATATTGTTTTTATTCATTTCTTTCTTTAAAGCTATAACAAAAATAACCTATTCTGTTTCAAAGTGCCATGACTTAACATCTTTTAACAAGGATTAACACTTCGTTAACACTACTTTTTAAAATATCAACTAGTTTTGTGATGAAGTTTTGTGAAATTAATTAGCAAACTCATTTTAATTTAAAAACGAACATAACCCTTCCATAAATTATTGTTGAGTAATCTTAACATCCCGCCAAAAAGATAAGCTCGTGCAAAAAGCAATGATTCAGAGGCTCTTAAAAGAGCCTTTTTTATTTTATTTTCTGTAAATTTGGAAAAATTATCCAGCAGTGTTAAGGGTATTAGTACTTTATAAAGGCAATGTCTTAGTTGTAAAAATATGCAAACAATAAAAAATTATATCAATGGGGAATTGTTAGAACCATTTGGGAAACAGTATATTGATAATTATAATCCATCAACAGGCAAAGTTTATTCTCTAATTCCTGATTCGGATGAAAGAGATGTTGAGCTAGCTACAAAAGCTGCATTAATTGCATTTCCATCATGGTCGGCAATGCCTAAAGATGAACGTTCACGAATCATGGTGAGGATTTCTGAACTGATTGAAAAAAATTTAGATCGTTTAGCAATTGCGGAATCAATGGATAATGGTAAGCCTATTTCACTCGCAAAAACTGTTGACATTCCTCGTGCGGCAAGTAATTTTTATTTTTATGCAACGTCAATTTTGCATTACGCTTCCGAAAGTCACGCAATGGAAGATACTGCTATAAACTATACAGTCCGAACTCCTGTTGGTGTTGCAGGTTGTATATCACCTTGGAATTTACCTCTGTATTTATTTACTTGGAAAATAGCACCAGCAATTGCTTCAGGAAACTGTGTGGTAGCAAAACCTTCGGAGATTACACCTATGACGGCTTTTTTACTTTCCGAATTATGTATAGAAGCAGGTTTACCAAAAGGTGTATTAAATATTGTTCATGGTTACGGACATAAAGTAGGCGCAGCCATTACAGCACACCCTAAAATTCCATTAATTTCATTTACTGGTGGTACAAAAACAGGTGCAGAAATTGCAAGAGTGGCGGCACCTATGTTTAAAAAATTATCATTAGAACTTGGTGGGAAAAATCCGAATATTATTTTTGCGGATTGCGATTTTGAAAAAACAATTCGCACAACTTTACAATCGTCCTTCGCAAACCAAGGGCAGATATGTCTTTGCGGCTCACGCATTTTTATTGAACGTTCAATTTATGAAAAATTTAAAATCGAATTTGTTGAACGTGTAAAAAAATTAAAAGTAGGAAATCCTGCTGATGCCGATTCCAAGTTAGGTGCTGTTGTCTCAAAATCGCACATGGAAAAAGTATTGTCTTATGTTGATATAGCAAAACAAGAAGGTGGTACTGTATTGTGTGGTGGTAATCAGGTGAAATTAGATGGCGAATTTGCTGATGGGTATTATATTGCACCAACTGTAATTGAAGGATTAACTTATGATTGCAGAACAAACCAAGAAGAAATTTTTGGACCTGTTGTAACTCTTATGCCCTTTGATACTGAAGAAGAAGTGTTAGTGTATGCCAACAGCACACAATATGGATTAGCAGCTATTTTATGGACTGAAAATTTAACTAGAGCACACCGTATGGCAAACAATTTACATAGTGGTATTGTTTGGATTAACTGTTGGCTATTACGTGATTTACGCACCCCATTTGGTGGAGTAAAAAGTTCAGGTGTTGGTCGAGAAGGAGGTTTTGAAGCATTACACTTTTTTACAGAGCCTAAGAACGTATGTATTAAATTGAAGTAACTTTTCATTTACAGGCTGTTCGAAATAATTAAACGTATAAAAAATAATCGAAGTGTTCGAATCTAACTTCCATACGAATATTAATAAAGGTCAAGTCAAAAATATTATTTTTGATTTGGGTGGTGTAATTCTAAATATCGATTACTCTATACTTATAAAAGCTTTTTCGAATTTAGGAATTCAAAATTTTGAAGAGCACTATTCAAAAGCAAAGCAGGAATCATTTTTTGATCAGTACGAAAAAGGTCAGATCAGTTCTCAGGATTTTAGAGACATTATTAAAAAAAGTTGTGCTAAAGAAACTTCGGATTCAGAAATTGATTTTGCTTGGAATGCGATGTTGTTGGATCTTCCAAGTGAAAGATTGAATTTGCTGAAACAAGTTAAAAACACCCATCGTACATTTTTATTAAGCAATACAAACGATATTCATATTCAATTTTTTAATTCGTATATACAAACAAAATTTGGTATCAATGATTTAGAGAATTATTTCGAAAAAGTATATTTATCATACCAAGTTAATTTGCGAAAACCTGAAATTTCAATATTCGAATTGGTATTAAATGAAAATAAACTAATAGCTGAAGAAACCCTATTTATTGACGATTCTCCACAACACATTGAAGCTGCAAAAAAACTAGGTATACAAACCTATTGGTTAGACGTAAAAACAGAAAGTATTTTAGATATTTTTATTTGAGAAAAAAGGCATAAACATTTTTTGTTTATTCGAAACAATTAACTTATTTCCTGGCACAATTCAATCAATACGCCATTAGTGCTTTTCGGATGCACAAAACAAATTAATTTATTATCAGCTCCTTTTTTAGGTTCTTCCGAAAGCAAAACAAAACCTTCGCTTTTCAGCCGTTTCATCTCTTTTAAAATATCAGAAACTTCAAATGCTACATGATGAATACCTTCCCCTTTTTTCTCAATAAATTTAGCAATTGGACTATTTGCATCTGTCGCTTCTAATAATTCGATTTTATTATCTCCTATCATAAAAAACGAAGTAGAAACACCTTCGGTTAATACTTGTTCTAATTTATAAGGAGTCTTCCCAAACAGCTTAGAATATAAGATGTTTGATTCTTCTAAGTTTTTTACAGCTATTCCTAAGTGCTCAATTTTTAACATACACATTGATATTTTATCTACAAAAAATCCCGACTATGAAATCGGGATTTTTGAATTTTTACTTATTAAATAAACAACTTATTTTTTTATAAATTCTGCCATCTTATTATCATAATTAAGATAATAAGCCCCTTTGGGTAAGTTTGCTGCGTCAATTATAGAGCTATAACCACGTTTAACAATGTTACCGAACTGGTCAAATATTTCGTACATCGTTTCAATAGGAGTTTTGTCTGCACTAAAAGTAATTTCTTTCGACACTTTAGCTGGAGCAAAAGTAATTTCTTTGCTATTACCCATATAATCCACTGTTTTTGAAAGCTTTGGCTGACCAGTATAATCTACCTGTTTTACACGGTATTGATTTTTTCCTGAATGAGGAACAACTTTAAAAGAATAACTATTTACTTCAGGGGTTCCTTTGCCTTCAACCTCGCCAACCTTTACCCATTTATTCCAACGAAACTGTTCAACTGTAAATGTAAGTTTACCTGTCTCTGATTTTGTTGACCATTTTAAAAACAAATCCTTATCAACCGAAATGGAAACAACTTCAAAAGTGCTTTTTGGTTTTAAAACTTCTGGATTTAATACCTTTGGATTACAATCATCTTTATGAATAATTTTTACTTCAACTTTATCACCAACTTTTAATTGTAAATTTCTAAAATCAATTTCAAATGCGCTGGATAAAAATTCGTCAGTAGTTGTTTGTCCATTAACTTTCACTTCTTGTACACAAAAACCTATACCAGATGCAGCAAAAGGGTTTTGAATATATAGGTTTTTCCCTTGATAGTTCCCTTCCAAAACTATTGTGCTAACAGCAAAACTAGAAACACAAACACAAACAAATAAAATCAAAAAAATAAAAAGTCTTTTTTTCATCATTTTTAATATTAAAAAAAGTCGCTGATTCTCATTAACTTAATTTCGCTAGTTATGTTATTATTCTTGTTTTATTGAAATCAAAAAATAAAACCACATTATTTAAAAGTGGTCGCAAAATTAAACATTTTTGTCTAACATAATAAAAACTATACCATTTTTTCATAAAACAAATTTAAAATTATACATATTTGTGATATTTTGTATATTTGTTTCTTTTTTTTATCAGTAATAGCTTCGGTCTTGTGAGACTTTTTTCAAAATTTGAATTTTTTTTATTTTAAATAAAGTACATAATCAATTATTCATGAAAAAATCCTTGTTTTATTTTATTACGATTTCTGTATTTTTGGTTTCATGCTCTACCAACTCAGGAAATATGGGAGAGGAAAAAGCTGCTAAAGGAGGCAGGGTTTACGGTGGAGTTGTTCGGATTAACGAAACCGAGATTTATTCTACTTTATTTCCTATTGCAATTACAGATATTGGATCATCACATATTGCTTCCCAAATTTTTGAAGGACTGGTAAAATTTAATTCAAGTGATTTGGCCATCAAACCTTGCTTAGCTGAAACATGGGAAATCGATGCTTCTGGGACTGTTTATACGTTCCACTTGAAAAAAGGTGTAATGTTTCAAGATAACGATTGTTTCGAAGGAGGCAAGGGGCGTGAATTAAAAGCAAGTGATTTCGAATATTCTTTCGAGTTATTATGTACCGATAGCAAAGAAAACGCTAGTTTTTTCTCTACATTTAAAAACAGAGTGCTTGGTGCAAATAAATTTTTTGAAGCGAATAAAGATAAACCAAAAGGCAAAATTGATGGCGTTAAGGTACTAGATGATTATACATTAAGTATTACATTAACTGCACCTAGCTCATCATTTCTATATTCATTAGCATTACCAGGAGCAAGCGTTATTGCAAAAGAAGCCTATGAAAAATACGGAATCAATGTAAAAGTTGGTACGGGACCTTTTGTTTTTGATGAAAATGCAGGGGACGACAAAGTGGTTTTAAGGCGAAACAAAAATTATCATGGTCAAGACACACTTGGTAATAAATTGCCTTTTCTTGATTCGATTGTAGTTAGTTTTTTACCTACAAAAATGCAGGAACTGGATAAATTTAAAAATGGTTATTTGGATATGATAGTTGGGTTTTCAGCTGAAGCCATTAAAGATATGGTAGAAACGCAAATTAGCGATTTTGCTAAAAAAGCACCAAAGTATATATTGGAATGCTCTCCAGAAATGTCGACACAGTATTATGAATTTAATTTATCAAAATTGCCTTTCAACAATATCAATGTTCGTAAAGCATTTTCTTACGCTATTAATAGAAATAAAATTATTGAAGATGTATTAAAGGGTGAAGCATTTGGTTCTGCAATATATGGTATTTGCCCCCCTTCATTTAAAGGTTATGACATTACTAAAATAACTGGTTATAATTTTGACCCTGCAAAAGCTAAAAAATATTTTGCAGATGCAGGATATCCTAATGGTAAAGGATTTCCAAAAATAAAAATTGAATTAAATAGCGGAGGTTCTGTAAACTCGAATGTTGTGTTAGAAATTCAGAAACAATTATTGGATGTTTTAAATATTAATGTTGACTTTGAAATCGTTCCTCAAAAACAAAAGCTAGAAGACGAAAAATATTTTAGCGCCGAGATGTTTCATGCTTCATGGGTAGCTGACTTTCCTAACCCTGAAAATTTTTTATGGATTTTTTATGGACCAACAGTTCCTCTGTATTTTGCTTTGCCATCTTACCCAAACCATACCCGATACAAAAATGCGGAATTTGACAAATTATTTGAAGCTGGAAAATCTGCAAAAACAAAAGAAGAAAGCTTTGCAAACTTTTTGAAAGCTGAGCAAGTGTTAATGAATGATGCTCCAATTATGGTTTTGTGGTATGGAGAAGATTACCGCTTATCGAAATCTAGCGTTCGTAATTTTCACTCTAATCCAATGCGCCTTTATGATTACTCTCAAGTTTATATCCAGGAAGTTGTTTCAGCTTCAACGGATAAAAAAGAAGAAAAAAAATAATTTTACTGTTTTCGATTTTAAAAACCTGACAATTGAATAAGTTCAATAAGTCAGGTTTTTTTAAGAAAATTATTTTTCAATTTTAATCAATAGTCATTTCTTCTTTACAATAAATAACTCCTCTATCTTTCAAATAATTAATAAAATGGTTAAAGCATTTTTCGTGTTTGCCAACCAATTCTGGAGGGAAAACACCTTTTTCTGTAAATAGGTTTTCTAAAACCAAATTAACCGCCGCTGTAGCTGTGTATCCTGTAGTACGAGACATTGAAGATGTTTGTGTTTCTTTATTATATTCATCACATAAATGATAAACAATTTTTTTGGTAATACCATTTTCTTCTCCCGTTAGGGTAACACGCATCACCGTAATCTCTTCTTCCGTATCTCCTAATTTCCATTCGTTAAATAATATTTTAGAAGTAAAGTCTAGTGGTACTAAATCTATTCCATTAATTTTTATAGGTTCTTTGCTAAAAAAACCAGAATCCCTTAAAGCAAGCACTTTTTCAATATGTCCCGGATACCGCATTGTCTTTTCTTTCATGTTTTTAATGTGTGGCATTGTAAAAATGATAGAACGTAAACCATCCGAATTAAATGTTTCTAATGTTCCAACACCAGCTATTTCAATATGTTCAATATCCGACATAGCTGGTTTTGTAATGATTTCAAAATTTTCAACATAGCGAGCAGGTCGAGTATATTCCTCAATAACATCAATAGGTGAAAACGGCGCTTTGTAATTAAACGGCCATTTTTTTATTTTTGGTAATCCACCAACCAAACATTCGAAATCGGTTAGTTTCATTTTCTCATTATAGTATCCTAAAATTAAATTGTCCATTCCTGGAGCCACCCCACAATCAACAATAGCTGTAACACTTTTTTGTTTTGCTAATGCATCTAGTTCAAGTGAGTTTTCTGGAAAAAAAGAAATATCGATTACATTTTTTTCAGCCTCTAAAATTGTTTTTAATGTTTCAAAGCCCATAAATCCGGGTACTGCACAAACTACAATGTCAAATGGTGCAATGGAAGTTGTTAAAAGAGCTTTGTCCTTTGCGTTTATTTGAAGGGTTGTTATTTGTGGGTTTTTTAGTTTTAATTTTTCCAATGCCTTATCGCTTATGTCAGCAATTGTTACAAGGTGCTTTTTTGATAAATCAATAGCCATTGCGCTGCCTACCATGCCTGCGCCTAAAACAATAATTTTTTTCATTATGATTTTTATAATATAGTTGAATACAAATAATTAGCAGTTTTTTTAAACGGCTACGAAAATTACAAAGAGTTTATTTTGAGTACTAAGAAAATATCAATTACAAACCAGGTAGAGCTACCCAAGGCAAAAATTTGAATGTTTTTTTTATGTAATTTTTTCTCATTTCAATTCAAATGTAATTAAAAATCTTAAAGAATAATCCTTGAGTGTATTTTTAATTCAGATTCTGTCTAAATAACAATAAAATGTTTATAAAATCAGTAAATTTCTTAGATAAGTTTTGGTTTATATAAAAAGAAATACCTAAAATTGAACCCTCAAAACAAAAGTAATATTTAATATATGCCAATAACAAGTACACCAGTTGATTTTTTACCTATCGCATTAATGTTTATTGTTGCTATTGGTTTTGTTGCCACTACTTTGTTTGTAACACATAAATTAGGTCCTAAACATAGTTCTAAAATTAAAGAAGAAGCATTCGAATGTGGTATCGAATCTCAAGGAAACGCGCGTACACCTTTTTCAATTAAATATTTTCTTGTTGCTATTTTATTTGTTTTGTTTGACGTTGAGGTGATTTTTATGTATCCTTGGGCAGTTAATTTTAAACAATTAGGATTAACCGGCTTTGTTGAGATGCTTACTTTTGTTGCCTTTTTATTGATAGGTTTTTATTACATAATCAAAAAAGGTGCTTTAAAATGGGAGTAAATTCTGATTCATAATATCAGAAATTTTAAATAAAATATAGATGAGTACAAAAACAGTAAAATCAAAAATTGACCTAACAGCAGCAGCTCCTCCAGGAATTGAAGGGCCCGGTTTTTTTGCAACTCGTATTGATAAAGTGGTTGGTATGGCACGTGCAAATTCATTGTGGCCGTTGCCTTTTGCTACATCTTGTTGCGGAATAGAGTTTATGGCAACAATGGCTTCTACCTATGATTTAGGTCGTTTTGGTTCTGAACGATTGAGCTTTTCTCCTCGACAAGCCGACTTATTAATGGTTATGGGAACCATCTCAAAAAAAATGGCACCAGTTTTAAAACAAGTTTATGAACAAATGGCTGAACCGAGATGGGTATTATCTATGGGTGCCTGCGCTTCAAGTGGTGGAATATTTGATACTTACAGTGTTTTACAAGGGATTGATAGAATTATTCCTGTTGATATTTATATTCCAGGTTGTCCCCCAAGACCAGAGCAAGTTTTGGATGGCATTATGGGAATTCAAAAATTAGTGGAAAACGAATCAATCAGAAGAAGAGACTCTCAGGAATACAAAGATTTGTTAGCTAAATACGGCATGGAATAAAAATGGATACACAAGCATTATTAACTACTGTTCAAGATAAATTAAAAGCAAAATTTGGTGAAGGTGTAATAGCTGCCGAAACTGTTGCCGATTATCCTGTTTATACAATAAAACGCGATATTATTTGTGAAGTAATTAAGTTTCTTTACAACGACGAAGAACTTGCATTTCAATATTTAACAACAATGGCAGGGCTTCATTATCCCGACAATCAAGGACATGAATTAGCTGTAATGTATCAATTACACAACCTTCCAAACAATTTAAGAATTCGATTAAAAATATTTTTTGCAATTAGCGATCCTCATGTACCTTCTATTACATCTGTTTTTTCAGCTGCTAATTGGATGGAGCGTCAGGAGTTTGATTTTTTTGGAATAATATTTACAGGACACCCAAACTTAAAACGTATTTTGAATGTGGATGATATGAATTACCATCCAATGCGTAAAGAGTTTGCTTTAGAAGATGGTACGCGCGAAGACAAAGATGATAAAATGTTTGGAAGATAAAATTTTGTGACGGAATGAGTAAAGAGAAAAATATAAACACAACCAAAGAATTAATTGAGAAAGAATATTCTACACTTAATTTAGGTCCTACACACCCTGCAACACATGGTATTTTTCAAAATGTGTTAAAAATGGATGGAGAGATCATAATGGATTCTGAATCAACAATCGGTTACATTCATCGTGCATTCGAAAAACTTGCTGAACGCAGACCTTATTATCAAATTACTCCGATTACTGATAGAATGAATTATTGCTCATCACCAATCAACAATATGGGTTGGCACATGACAGTAGAAAAATTATTAGGTGTAGAAATTCCAAAACGTGTGCAGTATATGCGTATTATCATTATGGAATTGGCTCGTATTTCTGACCATATAATTTGTAATAGTGTGATAGGTGTTGATACAGGAGCAATGACAGGTTTTTTATACATATTCCAAATGCGTGAACGTATTTATGATATTTTTGAAGAGCTATGTGGTGCCCGACTTACAACTAACATTGGTCGAATTGGTGGCTTAGAAAGAGATTTTACTCCCAAAGCTTGGGCTTTACTCGATAAGTTTTTAATTGATTTCCCTCCCGCTTTACAAGAGTTCGAAAACCTATTAATGCGTAACCGTATTTTTATGGATCGTACAATCGGTTGCGGAGGAATAAGTGCTGAAAGAGCCCTTAACTATAGTTTTTCTGGTCCTAATTTACGTGCAGCAGGTGTTGATTATGATGTTCGCGTAATGAATCCATATTGCTCATACGAGGAGTTCGATTTTATTATTCCTGTTGGAACAAATGGCGATACCTACGATCGTTTTATGGTGCGTGAAGGGGAGATGTGGGAGAGTTTAAAAATCATTCAACAAGCAATCGATAAAATTAAAAAAGAACCTGAAGGTATTTTTCATGCTGAAGTTCCTGAGTTTTTTCTTCCTCCAAAAGAAGAAGTGTATAACAATATGGAAGCTTTAATTTATCATTTTAAAATTGTGATGGGCGAAACAGCAATACCGAAAGGCGAAGTATACCATTGTGTTGAAGGCGGTAATGGTGAATTAGGTTTTTACTTAATCAGCGATGGAGGTAGAACTCCATATCGTTTGCATTTGCGTCGACCATGTTTTATTTATTACCAAGCTTATGCTGAAATGATAAAAGGGGCGATGCTTTCAGATGCAATATTAACAATGAGTAGTATGAATGTAATTGCAGGTGAATTAGATGCTTAATAAAAATAATTTAATCGTAAGTTAAAATGAAAACAAGTTTACAATTGATACTATTATTTTCGGTATTGTTTTTTAGTTCTTGCGAAACATCTAATAAACTTGTATTGAAACGAAGGTATAATGCAGGTTATTATGTTGATTTTGGAAATAAAAAAAACAGTAAAGACTCTGAAAATAATGCAAATAAAAATAGTACATCTTTAGACATTAAAAACAATTTTAGAGTTGATGACGAAATTGAGGTTTCAGAGGATCAAACAATCAATGCTCCATTGATGGCTAGTAAGGATAATACGATTCAACTGCCTTCAAAAAATAAGCTTAGTTTGTTTCAGCCTCATAAATCGAACAATGCTTCTTCATTTCAAAAAAATAATTTAAAATCAGAAAAGTCGAAAATTAAATTAGTTTCTAAAATCAATAAAAAAACAGACAAATCAAAATCAAAAAACAGCGACATTGATGCAAATTTAATCCTGCTAGTAATTTTGTCCTTGTTTCCAATTCTGTCATTAATTGCTATTTATATTCATGATCAGAAAATTATTACATTTAATTTTTGGATCGATTTGATTTTACATTTTACGTTTATCGGTTATGCAATTTTTGCAGTATTAGTTGTTTTAGACATAATAAATTTAGGTTAGTATAATGAGCACTCAAGTAAGCGGAACAGAAACATTTGGTAATGATTTAAGCGCTAAAATTGTTTTTAGTGATGAGGCGATGCAAATTGTTCAGAAAATTATCGCACGATACCCAGAAGGCAAGCATAAATCCGCCTTGTTACCAATATTACATATTGCTCAAGCTGAGTTTGGTGGTTGGTTAAGCCCTAAAACAATGGATTATGTGGCATCTATTTTAAACATTAAACCAATTGAGGTGTATGAAGTTGCATCGTTTTATACGATGTACAATTTAAGACCAGTTGGTAAGTGTTTGTTGGAAGTATGTCGTACATCATCTTGTTGGGTGCGTGGCGCCGAAGATGTTGTAAAACATTTAGAGAAAAAATTAGGAATAAAAGAAGGCGAAACAACGAAAGATGGTATGTTTACTATTAAAACGGTTGAGTGTTTAGGAAGTTGTGGAACTGCACCAATGTTGCAATGTGGCGCATCGTATCACGAAAATTTAACACTTGAAAAAGTCGATCAATTATTAGAAGACTATCGTGCTACCGGAAAACAAAGAAGTTACACTGACATGGATTATAAAAATACGTTGTAATGGGCAAAAAATTATTAATTCATAACGATAAAGTTGCCGGAATTTCTACACTTGAAGTGTATCGCCAACATGGTGGTTATGCATCTGTTGAAAAAGCTTTAAAAACTATGTCTCCAGCAGATGTTGTTGAAGAGGTAAAAAAATCAGGGCTGAGAGGCCGTGGTGGTGCAGGTTTTCCTACAGGAATGAAATGGAGTTTTCTTGCAAAGCCCGAAGGTGTTGAGCGTTACTTAGTTTGTAATGCGGATGAATCTGAGCCAGGAACATTCAAAGATCGTTATTTGATGGAAAAAATTCCTCATGCATTAATTGAAGGAATGATTACTTCAAGTTATGCATTAGGAGCAAAAACATCATACATCTATATTCGTGGAGAATATTTTTATGTTGCTCGTATTGTTGAAAAAGCCATTGAAGAAGCTTATGCAGCAGGATACTTAGGAAAAAATATTTTAGGAACAAATTTTTCACACGATTGCTATGTGCAAGTAGGTGGAGGTGCCTATATCTGTGGTGAAGAAACAGCATTGTTAGAATCATTAGAAGGTAAACGTGGTAACCCGCGTATTAAACCACCATTTCCAGCTATTGCTGGTTTATATGGTTGTCCTACAGTTGTAAATAATGTAGAAACTATTGCTGCTGTGTGTCCAATTATTAATATGGGTGGAGACGAATATGCAAAAATTGGTATAGGTAGAAGCACAGGAACAAAATTGATTTCTGCTTCTGGACATATCAACAAACCTGGAGTTTATGAAATTGAATTAGGATTACCTGTTGAAGAATTTATTTATTCGGATGAATATTGTGGCGGTATCATTAATGGAAGAAAAATGAAAGCCGTTGTTGCTGGAGGTTCTTCGGTTCCAATTTTACCTGCCGAATTAATTTTAAAAACCGACAAAGGCGAACCTCGCTTAATGAGTTACGAATCATTAAGTGAAGGAGGTTTTGTTTCGGGAACAATGCTTGGTTCAGGAGGTTTTATGGTGTACGATGAAACAACAAGCATTGTGAAAAATCTTTACACATTTGCTCGTTTTTATCATCACGAAAGTTGTGGACAATGTTCACCTTGTCGTGAAGGTACAGGTTGGATGGAAAAAATTCTTCATCGTATTGTTGAAGGATATGGTAAGCCAAGTGATATTGATTTGTTGTGGGATATTCAACGTAAGATAGAAGGTAATACAATTTGTCCTTTAGGTGATGCAGCTGCATGGCCAGTAGCAAGTGCTATTCGCCATTTTCGTGCTGAGTTTGAAGAATACATCAATCATCCTGAAAGAATAAAAGATGTTAAACATTATTACAGTGTGCACCAATTAGCTGGTGCTTAGTTGTATTTGCAAAAAATAAAACAATGCCAAAAGTAACGATTGACGGACATAGCATAGAAGTACCTGATGGAACAACCATCCTTCAGGCAGCTCGAATGATTGTTGACAATAAAAATTATACAGGACCAAACATCGCACCTCCAACAATGTGCTATCACTCAAAATTAAAAACGAGTGGTGGATATTGCCGTACCTGTATTGTTAAAGTTACCAAAGGTTCTGAAAAAGATCCTCGTCCAATGCCTAAGCCTGTAGCATCTTGCAGAACAACGGTAATGGATGGAATGGAAGTGGTAAATACAACTTCTCCAGAAGTATTAGAATCTCGTAAAGCTGTTGTTGAATTTTTATTAATTAATCATCCCCTAGATTGCCCTATCTGCGATCAAGCTGGAGAGTGCCACTTACAAGATTTAGGTTATGAGCATGGTTTATCTAAAACTAGATACGATTTTCCAAGAAGAACATTTAACCAAATTGATATTGGCCCTTATATAAAATTACACATGACACGTTGCATCATGTGTTTTCGTTGTGTTAAAGTGGCTGATCAAATTACAAATAACCGTTATCAAGGAATGTTGTTCCGTGGCGATGCTTCTGAAATAAGTACCTATATTGAAAAGGCAATTGATAATGATTTTTCAGGAAACGTAATTGATGTTTGTCCAGTTGGTGCATTAACTGATAAAACATTCCGTTTTAAAAGTCGTGTTTGGTTTACTAAACCAATGGATGCTCACCGTAATTGTACAAAATGTTCAGGTAAAGTTTCTGTTTGGTTAAAAGGAAGCGATATATTAAGAGTTACTGGACGTAAAGATAATTGGGGCGAAGTACAAGAATGGATTTGTAACGAATGTCGTTTCGAGAAAAAAGAATTAAAAGATTGGGTTATCGAAAAGCCTACTCATATTGATCGCCATTCGGTTATTTCACAAAATCATTACGAAAATTTAGCACAATTGAAATTGGATATTGGTAAGCAACAAAAACAAATTTCAGGAAAGAAATAGGAACCTATGACAGTAGATTATTTGATATACAAATGTGTTTTAGTATTAGCTGTATTTGCAATCACTTTATTGGTTGCAACATATAGTACGTATGCTGAACGTAAAATTGCAGCGTTTCTTCAAGATCGTGTTGGTCCTGATAGAGCGGGCCCTTTCGGTATTTTACAACCTTTGGCTGATGCTGTTAAAATGTTTATGAAGGAAGAAATGATACCAAGTGTATCAAATAAATTCTTGTTTATTATAGGTCCTGGAATTTGTATGCTAACAGCTTGTATGACTGGTGTAGTTATACCTTGGGGGCCTTCATTGACTATTGGTGGAAAAATTTATCCTCTACAAATTACAGATTTAAATATTGGTATTCTTTATTTATTTGGTGTTATTTCACTGGGTGTTTATGGAATCATGATTGGTGGTTGGGCTTCTAACAATAAGTTTTCATTGCTTGGTGCTATTCGTGCATCATCACAAATGATTAGTTATGAAGTAGCAATGGGAATATCAATTATTGCATTAGTAATGACAACAGGTACTTTAAGTCTTGGCCAAATTGCAGAGCAACAACATAGTTGGCATTGGAATATTTTGGTACAACCATTGGGTTGTTTAATATTTGTTATCTGTGCTTTTGCAGAAACTAATCGTGCACCATTTGATTTACCTGAATGTGAAACAGAATTAGTAGGTGGTTATCACACTGAATATAGTTCAATGAAACTAGGATTTTTCTTATTTGCCGAATATATTAACATGTTTATTTCATCGGCAGTAATTGCAACATTTTATTTTGGTGGATACAACATGCCATTCATTGGTCGTTTTGTTCATGATCCAAATTGGACAGCTATTTTAGGCTTTGTTTTCTTATTCGCTAAAATATCATTTTTCATATTTTTCTTTATGTGGGTTCGTTGGACATTGCCACGTTTTCGATACGATCAATTAATGAATTTAGGTTGGAAAATATTAATTCCATTGTCTATTTTAAATCTTGTGATAACAGGTGCTTGGATGATGCGACATGAAATTATACATTATTTTGTAAAATAATTTGGCTTTAGTCAAAGAAAAAAAATAAAAATGCAATTAACAAATAGATCAAAAGTTGTTGTTAAAAAAGAAATGACTTTAATTGAAAGTCTTTATCTGCCTGCTATTTTCGGTGGAATGATG
>CANCPZ010000034.1 GCA_947380175.1 Bacteroidota bacterium
TCAATTTTATTTGCCGATAATCTTAAACTCTGTTCTTCTGTTTAATTGTCGTCCTTCATCCGTATCATTTGTAGCAATTGGCTGTTCTTCGCCATAACCAGCTGATGTTAATCGGTCTGGTGAAATGCCCTTAGATATTAAGTAATCAACAACAGCCTTTGCTCGATTGTTTGACAATACTTTGTTATATGCGTCAGCACCTTTAGAGTCGGTGTGTCCTGATATTTCAATTTTTAAAGTTGGAGCATCCACTTTTAATAAATTTGTTAAACGCTCTAGTTCATTAGTAGATTCGGTACGAAGCGTTGATTTGTCAAAATCAAAAAAGATATTTTTTAAAATAATTTTGCTACCTACAACAATATTTTTCAATGCCACATCTTTTACAATTTCTTGATAGGCTGCTGTATTTGGTATATCAAAGTTTTCGGAATGGAATAAATAATCTGTTTTTTTTACAGCAATACCGTAGTTTTTTCCTGCTGGTAAACTAACTAAATATTTTCCTGTTGAACTATTAGAATTAAATGTTGCAACAACTTCGTTTTTTTGATTATCAATAATTTCTATTGTCGCTTCCAATGGCTTTTTAGTAATTTCATCTGTAATAAATCCTTTTAAAATGGTAAGCTGCGCTTCCTTAATTAGCATAGTGGGAGCAATAACAGTTTCTTTTATTGGTGATGCAATGCTAGCCAGTAAATTGTCTTCATTGTTTAAAACCATTGGCTTTTCTATCCCTAAAAAGGTTGCCATATAAATATCTTTTTCGCCATAACCATTCCCATTAAATGAAGCATAGTAACCATGTTTTCCGCTTGCAGATGTTACAAAAAATACATCATCATCAGGTGTGTTTACTGGGTATCCTAAATTTTCTGGCTCGCTCCATTTTTTTGTAACATCATCATATCTTGATTTAAAAATATCATAACCTCCCATACTTTTGTGGCCTTGAGAACTAAAATACATTGTCTTCCCATCAGGGTGAATAAATACACCTTCTTCGCCATATTGTGTATTTATTGTAGGGCCTAAGTTAACAGCTTTCCCCCATCTGCCTTTCTCATCTTTATAGGAAATGTATATATCCCTATCCCCATAACTCCCTTCAGGTTTATCGGAAACAAAATATACTGCTTTGCCATCAGGGCTATAACAAGCTGATGATTCGTGGTATGGAGTATTGATATTTTTATTCATGTGTTCTGGCCGACTCCATTGTTCACCTTTTAATTCCGATTCAAATAAATCACCCTGATTGGTACCAATGTAAATTAAAAATTTTTGACCATCTGCTGATAAACCGGAGTTTGCGTCATGGTCGTTTGTGTTAATTGGGCTTCCCATATTTAAAGCTGGAGTCCATTTATTGTTTTTTTTTGTGGAAATGTAAATGTCTTCAAAAGGTTCATTAATGGATGGGTCTATGCCTCCTCCTGTAGTAGCTGGTCTTCGAGATGTAAATAACATTACAGATTCATCAGCAGAAATTACGGGGCCATAATCTGGATACTGGCTGTTAATTTCTACTCCAACATTGTCAATGAATACTCTAATAGGATGTTGAACCATTTCTTTACCATTTAAACATTGTGCTACGTGATTATTAATGTCAGCATTTAATAATTCCAATTCCGCTCCTTTTAATGATTGTTGAACAGTTTGAAATTCTTTAATTGCTTTATCCCATTGCATATCTAAATGATAAGCTTTTCCTAATAAATAATGTATCTCAGGGTTGATTTGCGGGTTTAATTTAACAGCCTTTTCTAGATAAGGAATTGATTTTAGTTTGTAATTAGAGTGCAGATATGCTTGGCCTAATTTATAATTTAGCAGCGCATTGTTGGGATTAAATACATTTGCATTTAAGTAAGGTTCAATAGCTAATTTAAAATAAGCATCTCCCATTTCCATGAATTTATCGCCAGCTTCAATGTTACGTTTTGCTTCTTTAAGCCCATCTTTATTATCTCTAAAATTATCTTTTTCAAATTCTACATTTTGAGCACAAATACCTGATGTAAGAAGAAGAGAGAGTATGTATAGTATTTTTTTCATTTTAAAATTTCGTTTCATTATTTCATTAATAATATTTATTAGAAATTACTTACAATCTCCAGTGTAATTTTTTGCAGATTCAATACCAAGTTCTGTTGCTTTTTCCCAATCTGCGCATGCCCCTTCCGGATCACGTAATGATTCTTTTGCAATTCCACGATTTAGATAAGCATAACCATAACTAGTATTAAGTTTTATTGCTGCACTGCAATCATCAATACAGCCTTGATAATCTTTTAATTTACATTTTGCTGATGCCCTGTTATTAAAAGCAAAAGCATAATCAGGCTTCAATTTTATTGCTTTGTCGAAGTCGCTTATTGCTCCATCATAATCTCCCGCATCGTATTTTGCACTACCTCGGTTATTGTATGCAATGTAATAATCTTTTTTTTGATTTATTGCTTCCGTATAATCATTTATTGCGCCTTTAAAATCTCCTTTTTTACGTTTTGCGCTTGCAAGATTATTATATGTAAAAGCCATTTCAGGATTTGTACTTAATGCTTTATTGTAATCGTTGATTGCCCCCGGAATGTCTTCTAACTCTCGTTTAGCACTTCCTCTGTCATTGTATGCATAAGCATAGTCAGGTTTTAGTTTAATTGCCTGATTAAAATCATCAACAGCACCTTTGTAATCGGCATTTTCGAATTTTATCCCTCCTCTATAATAAAAAGCTTGTGCATGATCTCCTTTTATTTCAATTGTTTTAGAATAGTCTGCTAAAGCACCTAGTTTATCACCAAGTGCATTTTTTGCTTGACCACGGCTAAAATAACTATCAGCACTTTGAATATAACTTAAGGATTTATCGTAATCAGCAATTGCAGCTTTATAACTTTTAGTCTCAAATTCGGTAATACCACGGTTATAATATGCTTTTTCGAAATCTGGTTTTTTTTCAATTGCATGATTAAAATTACTTAAAGCTCCAGCATAATTTTTATCTGCAAAATCGGAGATCCCACTGTTGTAAAATTTTTCAGCATCCTGTGACCCATCATCTAAAATTTTTGCTTTTATAGTATCATTTTGTGCAATCGTTAAATTAGATAAAGTGAAAGCTAAAAATAGTGTAAGTGTTTTTTTTATAATAGTCATATTTTTATTTTTTTGTATGCGCTAATGTAATTAAGATTTTTGGTTTTAAAAAGCACGGATTGTTTTATATTGTCCATTTTATCCTATTATCAGAAAATGGAACATTTTTGTTAAGTTTGTCTTCCTTTTTTAAAGTATATGTTAGAAATGAAAACACAAAAATCGCCTTTACTTACTATTTTTTTAACTGTATTTATTGATTTGTTGGGTGTAGGTATTGTAATTCCAGTTATTGCGCCATTATTACTCGATCCTACACATAATATGCTCCCAATAGAAACAAGTATTCATACACGAACAATTTTACTTGGTTTTTTGATAGCATCTTTCCCTTTAGCTCAATTTTTTGGAGCACCAATTTTGGGTGCTTTGTCAGATCGTTTCGGAAGAAAAAAACTGCTAGCTATTTCTATGTGTGGAACCTTACTTGGCTATATATTGTTTGCAATTGCTATTTTAAATCAAAATATTTATTTGTTGTTCGCAAGTAGATTATTAGATGGTTTTACTGGTGGTAATATTTCTATTGCACTTTCTTCAATATCTGATGTTAGTGATGAAAAAACAAAAGCCAAAAACTTTGGAATGGTTGGTGCCGCTTTTGGTTTAGGATTTATTCTTGGTCCTTATATAGGTGGTAAATTAGCTGACCCAATTCTTGTTTCTTGGTTTAACGCGGCAACTCCATTTTGGTTTGCAGCCATATTAACTATTGTTAATTTAGTTTTTGTAATTGCACTCTTTCCTGAAACTTTAAAAGAAAAAAGACATACTCCTGTTAGTATATTTACTGGAATTAAAAATATAAATCGCGCCTTTCAATTAAAACATTTAAGAAGTATTTTTTTAGTTGTTTTTTTGATTACACTCGGTTTTAATTTTTTCACGCAGTTTTTTCAGGTTTTTCTGATTAATAAATTTCATTATAAAATTGGTAACATTGCTGATGTTTTTGCATATATCGGAATTTGGATTGTGCTTGCTCAAGGTGGCATACAGCGCCCTCTTTCTAAAAAGTTTTCACCTTTAAATATAATTCAAATTTCAGCTATTCTTTTAGGTATAACTTTACCAATGTTGTTGCTGCCAACCGAATCAATATATATATATTATGTATTGCCTTTTATTGCTATTTTTCAAGGGTTAACAACACCAAATCTTAATTCTGTTGTTTCTAGTCAGGCTGGCAAAGCCGAACAAGGTCAAATACTAGGAATAAACCAATCCATTCAATCTTTAGGAATGGCATTTCCTCCAATAATTGCAAGTTATATCAATTTAGTAAATATAAATTTACCTATTGCAACAGCATCTTTTTGCATTATTTTGGGATGGGGAGTTTTGATTGTTTTTTTTAGAAATAAAAAAGAAGCGCAAACATTTACCAATTGATTCTTGAAAATTTCAAATGTCGTATTCAAATTTTATAAATCAAAAATGAAAAATATAATTTATCCAATTGCCTTTCTTTTTTATCTGATCATAGTATCTTGCGGAGAAAGAGGGGGCGCTTCTGAAACAAATCACATTTATACTCCAGAAGAAATACGATTGGAAAGTAAAAAAGCAAATGACTTTTTCGATCGTGTGTTTGATTCCGAGATAGATCGCGATCCGATGAGACAAACAACTTTAGGGATTAAAAAGGATTATGGTAAATGGAACGATATTAGCGATGAAAATAATCAAAAAGAATTGGCAATTATCAAGCTGAATTTAGATTCGCTACATAAAAATATTAATAAAGAATCTTTAGACGAGCAAACAAAAATTAGTTATTGCATGTTTGAAGAGGAAGCTAATCAGACGATTGATAATTTTAAATGGCGTTTTCATAATTACTCCGTTAATCAAATGGGTGGTATGCACACTGAAATTCCTGCATTTTTAATTAATATGCATGCTATTACTGATAAAAAAGATGCGGAAGCATACATATCACGATTGTTAGGAATAAATACATTGTTTGATCAGTTGATTGTGAACTTGAAAATTCGTGAAGAAAAAAATATAATACCACCAAAATTTGTTTTCCCATATGTAGTTAACGATTGCAAAAATATTTTATCTGGCATACCATTTCAAAAAGTAAAGCTTGTTAATCCTTTATTAGAAGATTTTACAACTAAGGTTAATCTTTTAAAAGATCTTGATGAAGCAACAAAAAATGAACTGATCTCAAATGCTTCAGCAGCTTTAATTTCTTCAGTAAAACCAGCGTATGAAAAACTGATTAAGTATTGGAATGAATTAGAAAAAAAGGCAACTACAGATGATGGAGCATGGAAATTGCCTGATGGCGATGCGTTTTACGACGCTGCTTTAAAAGTTACTACCACTACTGATTTATCAGCTGACCAAATTCATGAAATTGGATTGAAAGAAGTGGCTCGTATTCATAAGGAGATGAAAGGAATTATGAAAAAAGTAAATTTTAGAAATGATAATTTGAATGATTTTTTTCAGTTTATGCGCACCGATAAACAGTTTTATTATTCCAATACAGCGGAAGGAAAAGCGGCTTATCGTTTAAAAGCAGTTAAGATAATTGACGATATGAAATTGCAATTAGATAAATTGTTTTTGACTAAACCCAAAGCTGATATTCAAGTAAAGCCTGTTGAAGCATTTCGTGAAAAATCTGCAGGTGGTGCATTCTATGAAGAGCCTGCTATCGATGGGTCTCGCCCAGGTCATTATTATATTAATTTGTATAATATGGCCGATCAGGCAACCTATCAAATGGAAGCATTAGCTTATCATGAAGGAATTCCAGGACATCACATGCAAATTGCAATTGCTCAAGAATTAAAAAACATTCCGAAATTTCGTAAGTTTGGAGGTAATACAGCCTATGTAGAAGGGTGGGCATTGTATTCAGAGCTTGTTCCTAAGGAAATTGGTTTTTATCAAGATCCATTTTCTGATTTTGGTCGTTTAGCAATGGAGTTATTTCGCGCCGCACGCTTAGTTGTGGATACCGGAATACATCGTAAAAAATGGACAAGAGAGCAAGCGCTAAAATATTTTAAAGACAATACTCCTAATCCTGAAGGCGATAATAAAAAAGAAATCGAGCGTTACATTGTTTGGCCTTCGCAAGCAACAGGCTATAAAATTGGTATGAATAAAATTTTAGAACTTCGTGAAAATGCTAAAAATAAATTGGCTGACAAATTTGATATTCGCGAATTTCACGATGTAGTTCTTACTTCTGGACCAGTATCAATGAGTATTCTGGAACAAATGGTAAATACATGGGTTGCAAAAAAAATAAAATAATCCTTTAATTTAAGCACATCATTATTTTAAAAAGATAAGGGTGTAACATTTTTAAAAAAATAAAATAATGGCAAAGAAAAAAGAAACATCCGAAAAAAAAACAAAATCAATTCTTACAAAAAGTTCACACGAATTTTTAAAAACATATATCAATAATCCTTCACCAACCGGGTTCGAAAGTGAAGGACAACAATTATGGATAAATTATATTCGTCCATATATTGATGATTTTTTTACCGATAATTATGGAACTGCTGTAGGGGTTATTAATCCGAATGCCGAATATAAAGTGGTAATTGAAGCTCATGCAGATGAAATTTCTTGGTTTGTTCATTATATTACCAATGATGGATTTATTTATATCCGTAGAAATGGTGGTAGTGATCATCTGATTGCACCATCTAAAAGGGTTAATATACATACGCCGAAAGGTATTGTTAAAGCAGTATTTGGTTGGCCAGCAATTCACGTTCGCGATGCAGCTAAAGAAGAAGCGCCTACATTAAAAAATATTTTTTTAGATTGTGGGTGTGCTACAAAAAAAGAGGTTGAAGCATTAGGTATTCATGTGGGATGCGTTATTACCTACGAAGATGAGTTTATGGTTTTAAATGATAGATATTACGTTGGACGCGCTTTGGATAATAGAATAGGTGGTTTTATGATTGCAGAAGTTGCTCGGTTATTAAAAGAAAGTAAAACAAAACTTCCATTTGGTTTATACATAACAAACTCTGTTCAGGAAGAGGTTGGCTTGCGAGGTGCAGAAATGATTTCGCAAACAATTAAACCAAATGTTGCAATTATAACAGATGTATGCCACGATACACAATCGCCAATGATGAATAAAATATCCAGTGGCGATTTGTCATGTGGAAAAGGCCCCGTGCTGACCTATGGACCTGCAGTTCAAAATAATTTATTAAAATTGATTGTGAATGTTGCAGATAAAAAAGAAATTCCATTTCAGCGAGCAGCAGCTTCAAGAGCAACAGGTACAGATACAGATGCATTTGCATATTCAGTTGGAGGTGTGCCATCTGCATTGATTTCGTTACCATTAAGGTATATGCATACAACTGTTGAAAGCGTGCATAAGGATGATGTTGAAAGTGTAATAAAACTGATTTTTGAAACATTAAAATCAATTAAAAACAATCATGATTTTAAATACGATATAAAGTAATTTCTAACTCATAGAGTTTTTCAATTAATAATTTTATTGCACACAAATTAATTTTATTCTAATAATGATTTTCAATAAACATTGTTTTTAATTAAAATGATTATTTTAGTAAAAAATTAATTATTGAAATTTTAATAATACAACAATGGCTATTTTAGGCTCTATACTCAAACGGACATTTGAATTGCACGAGAGAATGCCGAAAATTCGTAAAGTAAATGGTTATAATCAGCAGGTAAAAGTGCTGAAGAAACTTCTTAATAAAGCCCAATTTACTGCCTTTGGGGAGCATTATAATTTTTCAAAAATTGTAAACGATAAAAATGTTATTGATGCTTTTCAGCGTAATGTTCATACCCATGATTACAATGCAATGTTTAAAAAATGGTGGTACAGAGCAGTTAACGGAGAAGCTTATGTTTGTTGGCCTGGTAGAATAAAATATTTTGCATTAAGCTCTGGAACTTCCGAAGCTTCAAGTAAGTATATACCTATTACATCGGATATGTTACGTGCCATTAAAAAAACAAACATACGGCAAATGGTAAAACAGGGTAGTTTCGATTTCCCTAAGGAACATTTTCAGCGTGGTGTTTTAATGCTTGGAGGAAGTACGCATCTAAATTACAATGGTACTTATTTTGAAGGTGATTTAAGTGGTATTCAGGCAAAAAATATCCCTTTTTATTTCCAGCATTTTTACAAACCTGGAAAACGTATTTCCAAAGAACGTGATTGGGATACTAAACTACAAGAAATTGTAAAAAATGCTAAAAGCTGGGATATCGGAATTGTTGTTGGTGTTCCTGCTTGGGTACAAATTTTATTTGAAAAAATAATTGATGAATATAAATTAAATAACATACATGATATTTGGCCAAACCTTGAATTGTATTGCCATGGAGGTGTTTCAATTGCTCCTTATAAAAAGGGTTTTAATAAACTGTTAGGTAGGCCAATTATGTATTTTGATACCTATTTGGCATCGGAAGGTTTTATTGCTTATCAGGATAGGCAAGGTACCGATTCATGCAGAATGGTGCTTGATAATGGTATATTTTTTGAATTCGTTCCTTTTACAGCAGTAAATTTTGATGCTGATGGGGTAATTGTTGATACCCCCGAAACTCTTCATATTGGACAGGTTCAGGAAAATGTTGAATACGCTTTGTTGCTTTCTACTTGTTCAGGAGCTTGGCGTTATTTAATTGGTGACGTTATAAAATTTACCTCTTTAGAACATAATGAAATTATTATTACCGGCCGTACAAAGCATTTTTTAAGTTTATGTGGAGAGCATTTATCGCAGGATAATATGAATAGAGCAATCGAGTTGGTTTCTTCCGAATTGAATATTAATATTAAAGAGTTTACTGTTGCAGGAATAAATTACGAAACATTATTTGCTCATCATTGGTTTATTGGTACTGATGATAAAGTGGATTCTGCAATTTTGAGAAAACGAATCGACGAAGTTCTGAAAGATTTAAATGATGATTATCGTGTAGAGCGTTCAGCTGCATTAAAACAGGTAATTGTTGATGTTTTGCCTTCTCATGTATTTTATGATTATATGCACAAGATTGGTAAGATTGGCGCTGCATTTAAATTTCCTCGTGTTTTAAAATATAAGCAGCTAAATGATTGGGAAACATATTTAAAAGAAAATGTAAAATAATCATTTATGATTTTACAAGCCATTTTACAAGGATTAGCATTGGGTTTTATTTTAGCAATACAGCCTGGTCCTTCTTTTTTTGCTCTTATTCAAACCGGTTCCAAAGGTGGTTTTAAGTCGGGGCTTGCGCTTGCTATTGGTATTTTTATTAGTGATATTTTTTGTGTGGTCTTGGCTTATTTAGGGATAGCTCAGTTATTTGATAATCCTCAAAACAAAGAGTATATAGGACTTGTAGGTGGAGGCATATTAATTATTTTTGGTTTGTTCAGTATTTTTTACGAAAAAAAAGAAAGCCATGAAAAAGGTATTGAAATAAAAGCTGTAAACTTACCCTTGATTGTTATAAAAGGCTTTCTTCTTAATCTGTTAAATCCATCAGTTATTTTCTTATGGATTCTTTGGGTTGGAGCGGTAGGTTCTAATAAACAATTTACTCACATCCATATTGTTTTGTTTTTTTTAACTACACTTTGTATTGTATTTATTACAGATGTTGCAAAAGCCTATTACGCCAATAAAATATCTCAACGCCTAAGCCATAAAATTTTGAGAAACTTCAATTTGTTATTAGGTGTTATCTTGGTTGTAACGGGGCTCGTTTTTATTTACAGGGCATTTTAGAATAATTGGCAAATTGAATTTTTGTCAATATTGGATTTCTAAATTTATGTTTTCTGTCTTTAAAATTTCAAAATTCTAAACACTAGAAAAATTGACATTGATCTTTCATTTTTTATTTTAATTACCATTAAAAAATTGAGTTAGATTTGTTCTTCGAAATTATTCGTAAATTAGTTTTCATTAGCTTATACGTAATCTAAAATGTCAATAAAAGTAAGTAACATAACAAAAATATACGGCCAGCAAAAAGCGTTAGATGATATTTCGTTTGAAGTAAATGGTTCTGAAATAGTTGGCTTTCTAGGTCCAAATGGAGCAGGCAAATCAACTATGATGAAGATTTTAACTTGCTTTATCCCACAAACATTAGGTACTGCATCGGTATGCGGATTTGATACTTCGGAAGAAAGTATTGAAGTGCGAAAAAATGTAGGATACTTACCCGAACATAATCCACTTTATTTGGAGATGTATGTAAAGGAGTACTTAGAATTTATTGCAGGTTTACATCATTTAAAAAATGTGAAATCGCGTATTTCCGAAATGATTGATATGACAGGTTTGCAGCTCGAACAAAAAAAGAAAATTGGCGCCTTATCAAAAGGTTATCGTCAACGTGTAGGTTTGGCTCAAGCATTAATTCATGATCCTAAAGTGTTGATTTTAGATGAGCCGACAACCGGTTTAGATCCTAATCAACTAAGTGAAATACGTAATTTAATCACCGAAGTTGGTAAACATAAAACAATACTTCTTTCAACACATATTATGCAGGAAGTAGAGGCTGTTTGTGATAGGGTAATAATAGTAAAAAATGGAAAAATAGTTGCTAATGAAAGTACCTCGGTTCTGCAAAATTCACAAGCTGAAAATAAGCAATTTATTACTATAGAATTTGATAAGGAAACAACTCGAAATTTATTAAAAAATGTAGAAGGAGTTTTTGACGCCAAAAATATAAAAGGTAACACATGGCAAATTGAAGTGCGAACAGAAAAAGATATTCGCCCCGAACTATTTCAATTTGCAGTAAAAAATGGATTAGCTGTTTTAACAATGCATAAAGAAGAACAACGATTAGAAGATGTGTTTAAACAGTTAACAAAATAAGGTAATTAATTGCCTTATTACGAAACAGCTTTGTTAAGAGGATGAAGTAATTTGAAATGAAACGTTCGGACTAAAAAAATAAAAATTTATTTATGAAATTTAAAAAAATACACTTTCATATTTCGCTTGCCATATCTTTCTTTCTACTCTCAAGTTTTTCAATTGCGCAAAACTATTTTCAACAAGAGGTTAATTTTATTATCAATGTAAAATTGGATGATGTAAAAAACGAATTTACTGCCGATGAAAAAATTGAATACATAAATAACTCACCATCTGAACTTACATTTATTTATATGCATTTGTGGCCAAATGCTTATAAAGATAATACAACAGCTTTATGTAAACAGCTTTTAGAAGAAGGTAATACTCAATTTTATTATGCCAAAGAGGATGAAAAAGGGTATATCGATCAATTGGATTTTAAAATTAACGGCGAAAGTGCAACTTGGGAACTACTAAAAGATAGCATCGATATTTGTAAACTTTATTTAAATAAACCATTAAAAAGTGGAGAGAAAATTGATATTACTACTCCTTTTCATGTAAAAATTCCATCAGGTAAAATTTCGCGTATGGGACACATTGGTCAATCTTACCAAATTACTCAATGGTATCCAAAACCTGCTGTTTTCGACAATAACGGATGGAATTATATTCCTTATTTAACACAAGGCGAATTTTATTCGGAGTTCGGAACTTTTGATGTAAGTATTACATTGCCTAAAAATTATGTGCTTGGCGCAACAGGCGATATGGTTGATGGAGAAAAAGAATTAGATTGGTTGAATCAAAAAGTAAAAGAAACCGAAGCAATAAATACCTACGATTCAAAAGAATTATCTTTTCCAAAATCAGATACTGCAACCAAAACACTTCGTTTTAAACAAACTAATGTACACGACTTTGCTTGGTTTTGCGACAAACGCTATCATGTTTTAAAAGGAGAAATTGAAACACCACATACTAAACATAAAGTAACCACTTGGGTAATGTTTACAAATGCCGAAGGTGATTTATGGAAAAATAGTATTAAATATATGAATGATGCTGTTTATTATTATTCGCTTTGGAATGGCGATTACCCATACAATCATTGCACGGCTGTTGATGGTACAATAAGTGCAGGTGGTGGAATGGAATACCCTAATATAACTGTAATTGGTTCATCAAGTACTCCATTTATGTTAGATGTTGTAATAACACATGAAGTAGGGCATAATTGGTTTTATGGTATGCTAGGCTCTAACGAACGTAAGCATGCATGGATGGATGAGGGCATTAATTCGTTTAATGAAAACCGTTATATTGAAACAAAATATCCTGAACAAAAATTAGTAGGAAATTTGGGAGATGGGAAAATAGGTAAAGCCTTCGATTTAAAACAATATAAACATAAATCAGAATATTATTTATCCTATTTGTTAGCTGCCCGAAAGAACGAAGATCAACCGATTGAATTGCCAGCATATGACTATACAGGATTAAATTATGGAGGTGTTGTTTATGCAAAAACAGCTTTAGTATTCGATTATTTAATGGCATACCTTGGTGAAAAAAAAATGGATGAAGCCATGCAACAATATTTTAATGAATGGCATTACAAGCATCCTCAACCGAAAGATTTTAGAGCAATAATCGAACAAGTTTCCGGAAAAGATTTGAGCTGGTTTTTTGATGACCTGATTAATTCAACAAAAAAATTAGATTATAAAATTACCTCTTCACATCAAAATGAAGATGGCTCGTGGGATATTGGAATAAAAAATACTGGCGAAATAAAAGGGCCTATTTTTGTTCAGGGCTTAAAAGGTGAAAAATTAAAAGCCATGGTTATATACGATGGTTTTGAAGGCAATCAAACAATAAGCTTTCCTACTTCTGATATCGATTATTTTAAAATTGATTATGTAGAGGATATGCCCGAAATAAATAGGAATAACAATATAATCCGAACAACAGGGATATTTAAAAAAGTAGAGCCATTAAAATTTCAATTTCTTGGAAGTCTTGATAATCCTAATAAATCACAGCTTTTTTTTACACCTGTTGCCGGATGGAACAATTATAACAGGTGGATGTTTGGTTTATCTTTATATAATAATATAGCACCTGAAAAAAAAGTTGAATTTCAATTGATGCCCATGTATAGTTCAGCAACGAATGATTTTGCGGGATACGGTAGAGTGATGCTTAACTTTTTTCCGAATGGAAGTTTAATTCAAAATATTTCAGTAGGAATTACCGGTACGCGATATGCTTACACTAACATTCCTTTTAATTTAAATTTCAATAAAATTGCCCCCGAATTATTTATTGAGTTTAAAAAGAAAAATTTGAGAAGCCCTTTTAAAAACACCTTGCGTTTTCGAAATATAAATATTATTACAGATTCTTATTCAGCAAAATATGATATAGGCAAAACAATCTATTCGCCTAAGATAATAACATCAAACTTTAATGAGTTAACATATACTTTTTCAAAAAAAGATGCAATAACACCTTTTAGCATATCATTAAATTTATTGCAAAGCGAAAATGTTTTCAAAACTTCGTTAACAGCAAATTATAGCTATAAATACAAAGAAAAAAATAAAAGTTTTGATGTTCGTTTTTTTGCTGGAACATTTATGGGCTCATCACCTAAATCAACTAGCGATTATCGTTTTCGTATAAGTGGTCAGCGTGGTTATCAAGATTACTTATACGACAATATTTATTTAGGACGCACCGAAACAGAACGTGTGCTTGCAAATCAATTCACCGAAACGGATGGTGCTTTTAAATTTTATTCAGCCATCGGGCAATCATCCAAATGGATTACTGCCTTAAATTTAAAATCAGCATTAGGTAATATGAAAATTCCTTTGAGTTTATTTGCCGATATAGGAACTACAGAGTTCGATGGCATTTTAAAAAACAAACTATTGTACGATGCTGGAATATGTGTATCCATCCGAAAAAATATTTTTGAAATTTATTTCCCTTTATTTATTTGCAAAGATTTTGAGAGCTACAAAAGAGCAAATGATTTACAATACGGAGAAACAATACGATTTACATTGAATTTAAATTTACTAAATCCTTTCGATTTAGTTCGTAATTTGGAGTTGTAATAATTGAATTAAAATAATTTATCACATTGAACGCAAATAAAAAAATATATTTCGCTTCCGATTTTCATTTAGGTGTTCCTACCTATGAAAAAAGTTTAGAACGCGAAAAGCTTATTGTTAAATGGCTCGATGAAATTAAAGTTGATGCGCAAGAGATTTATTTGATGGGCGATTTGTTTGATTTTTGGTTCGAATATAAATATACTGCACCCAAAGGTTTTATTCGATTGCTTGGAAAGATAGCTGAGATAGTAGATTCTGGAATACCAGTTTGTTTTTTTACTGGCAACCACGATATGTGGATGTTCGATTATTTGCCAAAAGAATTAGGAGTAACTATTTATACCAAACCAATCACAAAAAACTTTAATGGCAAACTTTTTTATTTAGGCCATGGCGATGGATTGGGTCCAGGGGATAATGGATACAAGTTTATTAAAAGCGTATTTTCTAATCCGTTTTGTCAGTGGTTATTTGCCCGATTACACCCTAATTTTGCAATGGGGATGGCAAATTTTTGGTCGCGTAAAAGTCGTATTTCTAATGGCCCAAAAGATGAAATATTTTCAGGCGAGGAAAACGAATGGTTGGTGGTTTACGCTAAAGAAGTTTTACAAAAAGAGCATTTCGATTATTTTATTTTCGGTCATCGGCACTTGCCTCTCAAAATAAAAGTTAGAGAAAATAGCTTGTATGTAAATTTAGGCGAATGGATAAAATACAACAGTTATGCGGTTTTTGATGGTACTAATTTGGAATTAAAATATTTCTCAAATTAATCCCAGCCCGAAGCCAACACATCGCATAAGTGCATCATCTTCATGTTTTTGCCTTGTTGCTTTGCGTAGCCATCAATATGCATTAAGCACGAAACGTCAGTAGAAATAAGGTATTCGGCTCCGGTCTCCATTGCATTTTCTAGTTTTTGTGCTCCCATACCTACTGCAATAGGTTCAAACTTGACTGAAAAACTCCCTCCAAAACCACAGCATGTTTCTGTGTCTTTCATTTCTCTCATTTCCAAACCACGCACCTTTTCTAAAAGTACTCGAGGTTCTCTTTTTATTCCATATTCACGCAAGGCCGCACACGAATCATGGTAAGTGGCAACACCATTAAGCGTTGCTCCTATGTCAGTAATCTTTAAAACATTTACCATGAAATCGGAAAATTCAAAAATGTTTTTTTGAATTTGTTTGTATTCGTTATGCAAAACAGTGTTATGAAACATTTCCGGATAATAATTTTTTATCATTCCTACACAAGATGCTGAAGGACAAATAATGTATCTATCGTTTTGAAATTCACGAATAAATTTTTCTCCTACTTCTTTGCAATCATCCCAATAACCTGCATTAAATGCAGGCTGCCCGCAACACGTTTGTTCAGGATTGTAATTTACTCCACAACCAACTTTTTCTAAAATCTTTACCATATTCAATCCTGTTTCAGGATATATCTGGTCAATAAAACAAGGAATAAAAATATCTACAATCATACAAACCAATTATTAATCTTCTCTAATTTACAAATAAAACTTTCGTGTAAAGAAAAATATTTTGCGAATCTACGAATAATGATTTTTAGAATTCCCTATCCTGTAAAAAAATTGAATTCCGTTTTTTATAACAAAATAATTTATGCCTTTTTTTATGCGATTTTATCTAATAAGTATTAAATTATTTTTATTATTTTACTTTTATTGGGGGTGTTGATAAAAATATTGCAGTTTTTATTTGAAAGCCCCCTCTTATTTTTACATTTGTGGTCGAAAAGTTTAAAAATATACTAAATAAAAGAAAAGTTATGGCATTTCACAGATTTAAAGCATTAGAAACGGTTTTAACTAGAAAACCAGTAGAGGTTATACTTCCTAGTACCAAAGTGTCCGAGTTTTTTGGGGAAAATGTATTTGGCATTGATGCAATGCGAGAATATTTGTCAGAAGAGGCATTTAAAAGTGTTCAGTCTGCTATTGAGCAGGGAACTCAAATAGATCGAAAAATGGCTGATCAGGTTGCTTCATCAATGAAAGCTTGGGCAAATTCAAAAGGTGCAACACATTATACTCATTGGTTTCAGCCATTAACAGGTATAACTGCTGAGAAGCACGATGCCTTTTTTGAGCCTACAGAAGGTGGTAGAGCGATTGAGCGTTTTGGTGGCAGTCAGTTAGCTCAGCAGGAGCCAGATGCTTCTAGTTTTCCGAATGGTGGCATTCGTAATACTTTCGAAGCTCGTGGTTATACTGCTTGGGATCCTACATCGCCTGCATTTGTTTTAGGAAAAACATTGTGTATTCCAACCATATTTGTTTCGTATACTGGAGAAGCTCTTGATTTTAAAACTCCTTTGTTAAAAGCATTACATGTGTTAGATAAAGCTGCTGTTGATGTATGTCAGTATTTTGATAAAAATGTAAGTAAAGTTATTGCAACATTAGGTTGGGAGCAGGAGTATTTTTTAGTTGATGAGGCGCTTGCAAATGCTCGCCCCGATTTATCATCAACAGGTCGTACTTTATTTGGTCATATACCTGCTAAAGGGCAGCAATTGGATGATCATTATTTTGGATCTATTCCCGAGCGCGCAACTTTATTTATGCGCGATTTTGAAATAGAGTCATTAAAGTTAGGTATTCCTATTAAAACTCGACATAACGAAGTTGCACCAAATCAATTTGAGTGTGCTCCCGTATTTGAGGAGTGTAACTTAGCTGTTGATCACAATTCATTGTTAATGGATGTGATGGAAAAAGTGGGCAGACGTCACCATTTTAGAGTGTTATTGCACGAGAAACCATTTGCAGGTGTTAATGGTAGCGGTAAACATAATAACTGGAGTATGAGTACCAATACTGGCAAAAACTTGTTAAGTCCAGGGAAAACGCCTAAAACAAATTTGCAATTTTTAACATTTTTTATTAATACCGTTAAAGCTGTTCATGACAATGCAGATTTGTTAAGAGCATCAATTGCGTCAGCAAATAACGATCATCGTTTGGGAGCTAATGAAGCTCCTCCAGCTATCATGTCTGTTTTTTTAGGAACTCAGTTATCTAATGTGTTGGATGAGCTTGAAACTAAAGTGAAGTCGGGCAAAATGAGCCCTGATGAAAAAACGGCATTAAAACTTGGCGTAGGTAAAATACCTGATATTTTGTTAGATAATACGGATAGGAATAGAACATCTCCATTTGCTTTTACAGGAAATAAATTTGAATTCCGAGCAGTTGGTTCATCTGCAAGTTGCGCTGGACCAATGATTGTTTTGAATTCAATTATGGCTGACCAATTAATTAAATTTAAGAAAGCCGTTGATACACTCACAGCAAAAAATATTGATAAAGATGAAGCAATTTTTCAGGTGTTAAGAACATACATACTTGAGTCTAAAAAAATTCGTTTTGAAGGCAATGGTTATGGCGACGAGTGGGTAAAAGAAGCAGCAAAACGCGGCCTTTCAAACATTAAAACAACCCCCGAAGCTTTAGGTGCATTTGTATCAAAACAAACAATGGAGTTGTTTAATCGTTTAGGTATTTTGTCTGACAGAGAGCAACATGCACGATATGATATCTATTTGGAAACGTACACAAAAAAAATTCAGATTGAGTCTCGTACAATAGCTGATTTAGTTATGAGTCATATTATTCCTACGGCAATTAAATATCAAAGTTCATTGATAGAAAATGTTAAAGGGTTAAAGGAAATAATGAATGCATCAGAATTTAAAAAAGCTGGTCAAATACAATTAGCGATGATTTCGGAAATCTCTGAACATATCAATTTTATTAAAACTAAAGTGGATGAAATGACAGAAGCGAGAAAGAAAGCAAATGCAATTACTGATGTAAAAAAACAAGCTGTTGATTATTGTAATAAAGTAAAAATGTATTTTGATCAAATACGTTACCATGTAGATAAATTGGAGTTGTTGATTGAAGATGAAAGTTGGCCATTGCCAAAATACAGAGAGTTACTATTTACAAAATAAATCAAAAAAATGCTGGATTATGTTGCTTTGATGTAATCCCGCATTTTAAATTTGCTTAAGGTTTTGTGAAAAAA
>CANCPZ010000035.1 GCA_947380175.1 Bacteroidota bacterium
TTTACAAACCCTATCAACCAACAAACATCTTATGTTTCCTTATCCACATGGTCAGGAAATGGATTGTATTTTGTATATACAATAGACGGGCAAGGCAATACAATTGATGTTAAGAAAATTGTACTTCAATAATAATAATGTAACTTAAACTAACTATGAAAAAATTACTATTCTTTACAATCGTATTGTCAAGTATCATAAGTTGTAAAAAAACTCCACCAGCTTCAACAACAACTACTATTCCGGCATCAACACAATCTAATTATTATATAAGGTATACAATAAACGGCATTACAGATACATCTTCGTTTGAAGAACTGCAGTATAATGTAGGTGGTAGTTTAACAGATATGTGTGGGCTTTCAAATTATTATAGCTCAAATCCATCTTCTACTCAAAATTTTTCTACTCCAAATTTTGGTGGAGATTTAATGTTAAAACTTCCTACAGATAGCACATTGATAGCTTCTGTACTTGGTGGTAAATATCTGATGTTAAACGGTTTTAATATGCCTTCGCATTATCCTTATTCAGAATTGTTTCAGTTAGTTTTTAAGATTAACAATAATTCGGCACAGTATCTGTCAATGCAAGAAACTTCAACTGCGACATTTTATAATAAAGTAATATCTGCAACTTACAAAGGGATAAAAAGTAACTTAAATTGTAGTTATGACTTAACAGGGATGTTTATGTGTAGAGTACAAAATGTAAATAATGCTAGTGATATAAAAAATGTAACTGGTTATTATAAAATAAATATAATCGTTAGAAGAAGGTAGAGCCCGTTTGCTGTATTTTCGATTGTAAAATAAAAGTATTAAGATTGGCAATTGAAACAAGAAAATTGTAATCCAATAAATGTATCTATCATTTTAAACCACTATTGGTAAATATTTACTAGTAGTGGTTTTTTATTTTGTTCTCAAAATGGGCATCAACCTCTATGCGGTTTTATGATTAGGCATTAGATACAAAATATAGAATTAACAAAAATTCAATACAAAAAACGCTACACTTTTCAGCAGTAGCGTTTTTTGTAAAATGGTTAATTGGTTTTTTAATTTATTTTTGAAACACTATTTGCAAGCCCCGAATAATCGGTTAATTCAACTTTTACTGCTCCAACAATAATGGCTGCCTCGCCTTTTACAATAATGTGGTTTTTATCGTCTGTAATCCAAACTTTTAAATCATCGTCATTTTTAAATATTCGTCCTTTTTGTACAATCGGACAGAATTTTAAGCACCTAAAAGTTCCCTTATCTGTCGAAACATTTTCCTTACCTAAAAAACGAATCTTTAATGGCCACACTTCTCTATCCATAAAGCAATTAATTGAATATACACTTCCTAATTTTGCTGAAGATAAATCTAATGCACGCGCATTATAAAATGCCGAAAGCATATCTTGCATATTGGGCTCAATTACATATTCGTTTTTACCATCTACATTTACTTTTGAAGAATAATGATTAAACGTATAACTTTGATCAAACTTATAACCGCCTTCATCTACATGGCGCAAAAACACCCAAGGAACAAGTGCTTTTTCATCAATATAAGTCTCATACCTATCGCGCACTTTAAAGAAAAAATCGAATGCTCCTTTTGAAGAGCCTAAACCTACAACATGCATTGTTTTACGACCAGCAACTTCTTTCGTTTCATCCGTAATTGCAAGGGTGGCAACTCCTGCATCTATTATACCATAATGTAAACGATAAGCAAGCATCTCTCCTCTTTTAAAAGCATCGTTGTTTATAGCAGGAAGCTCTTTAACTGCATCTGCTTTTTCAACAATCGCTAACTGTTTTTCACTTCTAAAGGATACAAAAGTTAAACTCGTTAACATTGCCAATGTTCCAAATAAAATAAACTTTTTCATTTTGTTTTAGATTAAGTTATGTAACTTCTTTCAAACGCTATGCCAACATATTTTATTGTACGATTAATTTTTATAAAAGTTGGAAAATAAAAAACAATTTAGTTCAATTAAATTACAATGTTTACAATTTTATTAGGCACCACAATAACTTTTTTAGGAATTTTCCCTTCTAAATATTTGTGTGTTTGCTCTAACAATAACACCTCTTTTTCTACATCCTCTTTTGAAAGAGAACGATCATACTCCTGAAAAAAACGTGTTTTTCCGTTAAACGAAACGGGATAATTGAAGACACTTTCTATCAAATATTCATCAATACAAATTGGAAAAGTTGCGTAAGTAACACTTTCGGTATACCCTAACTTATTCCATAATTCCTCTGCAATATGGGGTGCGTAAGGCGAAAGGAGAATTACTAATGGTTCTAATATTTCGCGTTTATTGCATTTGAATTCCGTTAGTTCATTTACGCAAATCATAAAATTACTTACCGATGTATTGAACGAAAAATTTTCAATATCGCTACTGATTTTTTTTATGGTTTTATGAAGTGATTTTAATTCAGGTTTTGTGGCAGAATCTTCTGAAATATAAAATGTGTCTCCATCGTGATACAACCTCCAAAGTTTACGAATAAAATTAGAAACACCTGAAATACCGCTTGTATTCCAAGGTTTGCTTTGCTCCAATGGTCCAAGGAACATTTCATATAAGCGTAAACAATCCGCACCATACTGTTCTACTATCAAATCAGGGCTTACAACATTCCACTTTGATTTCGACATTTTTTCTACCTCGCTTCCGCAAATGTATTTACCCTCTTCTAAAATAAATTCGGCATTTTTGTATTCCTCTCTCCAATTTTTAAAAGCATCAATATCTAAAATATTATTATTTACAATATTTACATCAATATGAAGAGGCGTAGTTTCATAAAGGTTTTTTAAACCGAAGGAAACATATTTATTTGTATTTGCTATTCTATAAACAAAACTACTTACCCCTTGTATCATTCCCTGATTAATCAATTTTTTGGCAGGCTCCGAAACAGGAATATATCCAAGGTCATTCAAAAATTTTGTCCAAAACCGAACGTATAATAAATGCCCTGTTGCATGTTCAGAACCACCAATGTATAAATCGATATTTTGCCAATAATTGGCGGCTTCTTTGGATACAAATTCGTTCTCATTTCTGGAATCCATGTAGCGTAAAAAATACCATGAAGATCCTGCCCAACCAGGCATTGTGGAATATTCGTATTCAAATTCACCTTTGTATTTCCAGTCTTTTGCGCGAGCCAAAGGAGGTTCACCTGTTTCAGTAGGTAAATATTTATCCACCTCGGGAAGTACAAAAGGTAATTCATTTTCGGATAATACTTGCGGTATTCCATTTTGGTAATATACCGGAATAGGCTCTCCCCAATAGCGTTGACGACCAAAAATAGCATCACGCAAACGGAAATTTGTTTTGCCTTTTCCTAAACCCCTTTCCTCAATAACAGCTATACTTTTTTTAACTGCTGCTTTAACATCAAGGCCATTTAAAAAATCAGAATTAACTAATTTTCCTTCTTTAGCATCGTACGAATCTTTTGATAAATCGCCGCCTAAAACAACTTCAATAATAGGCAAATTAAAATGTTTTGCAAAAGCATAATCACGCGAATCGTGTCCTGGAACTGCCATTACAGCTCCAGTTCCGTAGCCTGCCAAAACATAATCGCCTAACCAAATTGGAATTTGTTTTCCAGTAAACGGATGAATAACATAAGAACCCGTAAACACACCCGTAATCTTTTTTACATCTGCCATCCGTTCGCGCTCACTTCTGTTTTTAGCAAAAGTGATGTACTCTTGAACTGAATTTTTTTGTTCGGGTGTAGTTAATTTCAAAACAAGTTCGTGCTCTGGAGCAAGTGTTACAAAAGAAACTCCAAAAATAGTATCCGGACGGGTTGTAAAAACTTCGATTATATCTTCCGAATTTTGAACACTAAATTTCAAACTTGTTCCTTCTGATTTTCCAATCCAATTACGTTGTGCTTCTTTAATGGATTCAGTCCAATCCAACCCTTCAATATCGGTTAATAACCTATCAGCATAAGCGGTAATTCGCAAACTCCACTGTTTCATTAATTTGCGTTCAACAGGATATCCTCCACGTTCCGAAACCCCTTCTTTCACTTCCTCATTTGCCAATACTGTTCCCAATTGTGAACACCAGTTTACCATGGTGTTGCTTAAATAAGCCAACCGATGCTCCAGTAAAATATCTGATCGCTCTTTTTCGGAAAGCGAAGAATAATTTTTTATTTTAGGGATTAACGTTTCTATCGATTCTGCTTTTTTTGTTTCGGGGTTATACCACGAATTAAAAAGTTGAATGAAGATCCATTGAGTCCATTTATAATAACTTGCATCCGAAGTTTTTACTTCCCTTTCCCAATCGAATGAAAATCCTATTTTATCTAATTGTTCGCGGTAACGTGCAATATTTGTTTTGGTAGTAATTTCGGGATGCTGACCGGTTTGAATAGCATATTGCTCGGCAGGCAAGCCAAACGAATCGTACCCCATAGGATGCAATACATTAAACCCTTTTAATCTTTTGTAACGAGCAAATATATCGGAAGCTATATAACCCAATGGATGCCCAACATGTAAGCCGGCACCACTTGGGTATGGGAACATATCCAATACATAATACTTTGGTTTCGAAGATTTGTTTTCGGTTTTAAACGTTTTGTTTTGAGCCCAATGCGCCTGCCATTTTTTTTCTACTTCTCTGAAATTATATTCCATGCTGTTTTTATATTCAAAATTTTGAATTGCGAATATACGAATTTGGAGTTTCTGTTTTGCGGGATTAGAAAGCTGATTGTTATGATTGCGGTTCTAAAATTGGATGCTACCTATATAAGATGGTCAATAGTTTAGTTTACAGCATAATTCACTAGTCGATTATAAAAATTTAAGGTTATTAACGATGGATTGTTTATTTCAATTTTATTTAACTAAAAATAAGCACTTTTAAATTTTTAATTTAGTGGCGAACAAGAACATAAAATCGTGTCAGATAAATATACAAGTCGTAAAGTACAATCATCATCTTTAACAACAATAGTAAGTCTTTCATTGGTATTGTTTATGTTGGGTTTATTAGCAATTATAATACTTAACACGCGCAAATTATCCGATAATGTAAAAGAAAACATTGGCTTTCAAATTATTTTAAATGATAATGCAAAAGAGGTAGATATACAGCATTTAACAAAATCCTTAGACGCATCGGACTATGTAAAATCGACTGAATTTATTACAAAAGAAGAAGCTGCAATACGTTTACAGGAAGATTTAGGCGAAGATTTCATAAACTTTTTAGGCTTCAATCCACTATTATCTTCTATCAATGTTCACTTAAAAGCTGGATATGCCAATACAGACAGCCTTACATGGATAGAAAAAGATTTACTTGACACCAAATTGGTGAAAGAAGTTATTTATCAAAAATCATTGGTAAGTTTGATTAATGAAAACGTGCAAAAAATAAGTCTTATTATTTTAGGATTCAGTGGATTGCTTATGCTTATTGCACTTGCGCTGATTAACAATACCATTCGATTATCAATTTATAGTAAACGGTTTATTATAAAAACAATGCAGCTAGTTGGTGCCACGCAAAGTTTTATTAGGCGACCCTTTGTTTTAAAAGGTATTAAACACGGAATTTATGGAGCTGCAGTTGCTATTTTAATGTTAATAGGTGTATTGTATTTTGCGCAAAAACAATTACCTGAACTTGCCGAATTACAAGATAGAAATATGCTTTTAACCTTATTTGGATTAGTAATTATTTTAGGTATTATAATTTCATGGATTAGCACAGCATTGGCTGTTCGCAAGTATTTGCGATTAAAATCAGATGACCTATATTATTAATTAAATAATTAAAATTGGAATGAATTCATTAAAAGACTCATTTTGGTTTTTTAACAAAAGGGTTAAGTCAAAAATAATTACATTTGCCTTTCAATAAAATAAAACATCAATGGCTAAAGAAGTAAAAAAAACAGGATTTGCTTTCGGTAAAGAGAACTATCGTATACTCATAATTGGAGTAGTAATTGTAATAATTGGTTATTTACTTATGATTGGTGGTGGCTCTGATGACCCAAACCAATTTAATGCAAATGAAATTTTTAGTACTAGAAGAATTATAATATCACCAATAGTAATATTAACAGGTTTTGTAGTGGTGCTGTTTGGTATCATGAAAAAATCGAAGGACTAAACTATTCACAGAGTATCGTAGAGGTTAGTACTAGGAATACTTTCAAACCTTAAACGTATATTCTTTTCTCAAATTTAATTTCTCTATGTCATATATTCAAGCTATTATTTTAGCCATTATAGAAGGTATTACTGAGTTTTTACCCGTTTCATCTACTGGTCATATGATTATTGGCTCATCAGTAATGGGCATTGCACACGACCCATTTACAAAACTTTTTACTGTTGCAATTCAATTGGGAGCAATTGTTTCAGTATTTATTTTATACTGGAAACGTTTTTTCCAAACAATCGATTTTTATTTTAAACTTTTCGTTGCATTTATTCCTGCTGTGGTTTTTGGATTATTATTTAATGACACCATTGATGCGTTATTAGAAAATGTAGTTGTTGTTGGACTAACCTTATTTATTGGTGGAATAGTATTTTTATTTTTAGATAAATTATTCAATAATGAAGGAAAGAATAATGAATCACCATCCTATCCTTCAGCACTTAAAATAGGCCTATTCCAGGTTGTTGCAATGATACCTGGCGTATCTCGATCAGCTGCCACCATCATAGGTGGCTTAACACAAAAGTTAACGCGTAAAACTGCCGCTGAATTTTCATTTTTTTTAGCTGTACCAACAATGTTTGCGGCAACAGCAAAAAAAATATATGACTATTATAAAGAAGGTATAACTATTGATTCAACACAAATTAATTTACTAATTATAGGAAATGTAGTAGCTTTTATTGTTGCTATGATTGCAATTAAAACATTTATCGGATTTCTTACCAAACACGGATTTAAAGTTTTTGGATATTACCGAATTGCAATTGGAGCAGCCATCTTAATTCTGTATTTTACAGGTTTTCAGCTAAGCATAATCTAATGCAGGCGTTCGATTTTAGAACTGGGGAAGTTATACTCATACAAAAACCACTTACTTGGACTTCATTTCAAGTGGTGAATAAAATGAAGTGGCTCATAAAAAAACATCCATCATTATTTTTCGAAGATAAATTTATTCAACCAAAAATTGGTCATGCAGGAACTTTAGATCCATTAGCAACAGGTCTATTAATAGTTTGTACAGGAAAACAAACAAAAAATATCGAAAGCTATCAGGCACAGGAAAAAGAATATACAGGAACTTTTTTTATTGGCGCAACAACCCCCTGTTATGATTTGGAGAAGTCCGTTGATGCTACTTATCCGACAAAACATATAACAGATGAATTAATTTACGAAACAACAAAACAGTTTATTGGTAAAGTTCAACAAACACCTCCACTGTTTTCTGCAATAAAAATAAATGGCAAACGCGCCTACAACATTGCACGTGCGGGCGATACAGCCGAAATTAAACCAAAAGAAATTACAATTAAAATATTCGAAATTACTCGTATTGCTTTGCCAGAAGTAGACTTTAGAGTTGTTTGTAGCAAGGGGACATACATTCGTTCGTTGGCGCGAGACTTTGGATTAGCCTTAAATAGTGGAGCTCACCTGATTGCTCTTTGCAGAACACGCATTGGTGATTACAAATTAAGTAATGCCAAAAGCATAGAAGAGTTTGAGAATTCATTATTTCAATGAAAATAAATACGATTTTTATTGACATCGCTTATTTGAAAGTGTATTTTTGTCGCCTTGTAATTAGTTAACACATAAATAAATCCCGTAAGATTTATGAGAATACCATAGCAATCTGCTATTACCTATTCCAGATATCCTACCCTAAAAAATTATTATATGAAATTATCACAATTCAAATTTAACCTTCCGAAGGAATTAATTGCTGAAACGCCTGCTGCTAATCGTGATGAAGCTAGACTAATGGTTATTGATCGCAAATCAGGAAAAATTGAGCATAAAAAATTTAAAGATGTTTTAAATTATTTTGGCGAAGGAGATTGTATGATCTTGAATGATACCAAAGTTTTCCCTGCCCGAATGTATGGTAATAAAGAAAAAACAGGTGCAAAAATTGAAGTGTTTTTGTTACGCGAATTAAATGCAGAAAGCCGTTTATGGGATGTATTAGTTGACCCAGCTCGTAAAATTCGTATTGGCAACAAACTTTATTTTGGTGATGATGACACATTGGTTGCCGAAGTAATTGATAATACTACATCACGTGGACGAACATTGCGTTTCTTGTTTGATGGTTCATATGAAGAGTTCCGAAAAACATTGAATGATATGGGAGAAACACCTCTTCCAAAGTATATTAAACGTGCACCAACAGAAGATGATAAGGAACGTTATCAAACTGTTTACGCAAAAAAAGAAGGTGCTGTTGCAGCGCCAACTGCAGGTTTACACTTTAGTCGTGAATTATTAAAACGATTGGAATTAAAAGGTGTAAATTATGCAAATGTTACATTGCATGTTGGCTTAGGAACTTTCCGTACAGTTGAAGTAGAGGATCTAACAAAACACAAAATGGATTCGGAGCAAGTTATTATTGAAGAAGCGGATTGTTCGATTATCAACAAAGCTCGTCAAAACAAAAACAAAGTTTGTGCTATCGGAACAACTACTATGCGTGCTATCGAAACATCAGTAAGTACTGATGGATTTGTAAAACCATACAGTGGTTGGACAAACAAATTTATTTTTCCTCCTTATGATTTTAGTGTTGCTAATTGTATGATTACCAATTTCCATACACCTGAATCAACTTTATTAATGATGGTTTTTGCTTTTGGTGGTTATGATTTAATGTTAAAAGCATATAAAGAAGCTATAAAAGAAAAGTATCGCTTTTACACATATGGCGATGCAATGTTAATATTGTAAGCGAATTAAGTTATTAATTGATGGTTAATGGTTTTTGCTAAAAAACTATTAACCATTTTTTTATACAACTTTTTGAAAGAGCAAAGTGAATTTAAAAACAATCATCGTAGTTTCCGATAAGTCTTGAAAAGCTTATATATAAGCTCTTTTTTAGTTATTATGATGCTTTCATCTTCTTTTTCAAATCTGTAATGCTTAATAAAATTACCTCATTGGTTGCAGGCAATTTAAATTGTGGTTCGTATTGATGACTTGCTACTGCAGATACTGCATCTTTAATTGCTAGCCAGGTTGCAAAGGCAAGCATAAAAGGCGGTTCACCAACAGCTTTACTTTTTCTTATCGCATTTGGATTAGCAACACCTTGTGCTAATGCCACTCTAAAATCGTTCGGAATATCTTGTATTGATGGTATTTTATAAGTGTCCGGCGAATGGTTTAATAAGTGTCCTTTATCATTCCATTTTACCTCTTCGGTAGTGCACCAACCTAAACCTTGTATATATGCCCCTTCTATTTGTCCTATATCCAAGCCAGGGTTAATAGAATCTCCAACATCGTGCAAAATATCAGTACGTAAATTTTTATAAAAACCCGTTAAGGTATCAACCTCAACTTCACTTACACACATACCGAAAGCGTAATAATTAAAAGGCTTTCCCCACCCTGTTGATTTGTCCCAACCAATGTTAGGTGTAAAATAAAAACCTGTTGAACCCAAACTAATTTGATTAAAATGCATCAAAGCCATGGCATCTCCAAAAGTCATTTTGTATTCCGGAAAAAGTTTGTCGAAAATAAAATCGTTTTCAAAAACAATGTTTTCTGCTACTGATTTTTTCTCTGAATTTTGTTTCGAAAATTCAATTGCCATTGCTTCGGCAATACGTTTCCTTAAAGTATCAATTGCATTTTTAACAGCCATACCATTCAAATCGGTTCCTGCAGAAGCAGCAGTAGCAGAAGTATTTGGAACTTTAGATGTATTGGTTGCATTTACTTTTATATGCTTAGTACTAATACCTAATTCAGCAGCAGCTATCTGCATAATTTTAGTATTCAATCCTTGTCCCATTTCGGTACCACCATGATTTACAAGCACGGTACCATCTTTGTAAATATTTACCAAAGCCCCGGCTTGGTTTAAAAATGATGTAGTAAACGAAATACCAAATTTTACGGGAGTGAGTGCTATACCCTTTTTATAAAATTCGTTTTTAGAATTAAACTCTTCAATAGCTTTTTTACGATTTTTATAATCTGATGAAAAAATCAATTGATCATACATGGTGTGCAAACGATTTAGCTCAACTACCTGTCCATAGTGAGTTATGTTATTTGTATCAACTCCATAAAAATTAATTTTACGAACATCAACAGCATCTTTTTTAAGATAACGAGCAATGCGATCTACAACGGCTTCCATGGCTGCCATACCTTGCGGACCTCCAAAGCCTCTAAAAGCGGTGTTAGAAGGAATATTTGTTTTGTATGCCTTACCAACTACATGCATATTGGGAATAAAATAACTACTGTCTGCGTGAAGCATAGCTCGCTCCAAAATAGCCATACTCAGATCGGTAGCGCAACCACCATCTGCATTTTGTTCAAATTTTAAAGCCAATATTTTCCCGTCTTCATCAAAACCAACTTCGTATTTAATCAAATATGGATGGCGCTTACCTGTCATTATCTGATCGTCATCTCTGAAAAGAATTATTTTTACAGGTCGTTTAGTAGCATTGCAAAGTAAAGCTGACCATGCGGCAACCCAATTTCCTTGAGTTTCCTTACCACCAAAAGCTCCACCCATTCTTCGAATTTCAACAACCACTTCGTTTTTGGGGATTCCCAATACTTCGGCAATAATAGCTTGTGTTTCAGAAGGATGTTGAGTAGAACTGTAAGCGGTTATTTCTTTGCCTTCGCCTGGAATGCAAAGGCAAGATTGCGTTTCTAAATACCAATGTTCTTGAGCCCCTGTTTCTAATTCGCCTATAAAAGTATGGGGGGCTTTTTTCATTGCAGCATCGGCATCGCCACGTTGCATAGTGCGCACAGGACCTAACAATGTGTTTTTTTCGATTGCATTTCGTAAACTCAAAACAGCTTCCAGCGGTTCGTATTCAATAGCAATAAGTTGTTCTGCTTCAAAAGCAATTTCATCCGATTCTGCCGCAATAAGCAATATTGCTTGTCCAACACATTCTACTTTATCAATTGCCAAGCATAGCTCATCATGAACCACAGGACCCATTTGATTAACTCCAGGAATATCTTTAAAAGAAAGAATAGCGTGAACACCCTTTAATTTTTTTGCATTTAACAAATCGATTGAAATAATTTTTGAGTGCGCATGTTTACTATAAACCACTCGTCCTACAAGTTGTTGAAAATTAGATGCCATATCTCCAACATAAACAGATTCACCACTTACATGCTTTATTGCACTATCGTGAGGTATTGAGTTATTCATATATTTTAACTTTTATGAAATCGCGTTTACATTAATCCTTTACAAACTTAATTGTTTTAATGTTTTTTATTTTATTTTTAACACTTATAAAATAAATCCCATTAGTAAGTTCGCTAACATCAATGGTAGTTTGGTTGCTGTTACTAAGAGAAAAGGTTCTTATTTTACTTCCTATTACATCATACACTTCGATTATTAATGCTTCTTGATTTTTTAGTGAGATAGTAAGTAAGCCATGAGTTGGATTTGGTGAAATTTTTAGTTCATTTAAATTTTCATATTTACCAAATCCTGAGCTCGAACAATTAACAGTAGTAGTAATTTGCTTGACAATATTTGTTGCAGTATTTACAGAATCTAAAAATGAATTCCATGACTGACAATCATTTTTTAACCAATATTTTAACCAGTATGAATAATAAATACTTGAAATGGTTTTTTGTTGAACATCGCTGATGGTAGGCTGAGGAGAACATGTTCCTTGCCCAAACATACAAGCCGCATTGGTATTTGCAAAGCCACAATGACCAGCTCCTTTGATTTTAATTTCGGCCTTATCTGTTGATGCGCTTTTAACATACATGCTATCTTGATTAGTTGAGGGAGGTGCAACACAATCATTTTGACCAGCAATAACCAAAACAGGTATAGTAACCTGAAGTGCTGCATTTATTGATGAAGGATTAGTATTTGCTGCAGCAAATGTAACCATTGTAGTAGGAGCTACATTTCCTGAACAAGCTAAAAACGCAGCGCCACCACCCATGGAGTGCCCCATAATAGCTGCTTTGTTTGTCATAGTATTAAATAATGGACTAGTAGATAGCGTATTTAAAGCCAACATTTTTGTTTGAATTAAAGCCATATCTTTTCCAAAATCAGCATGACTAGGTGATGCCCCTCCTTCTGTTCTGGGGAAACAAAGAATATATCCTTGTGGTACCAAGTCTTTCCAAATGTTGTCGTATGAACTCCATCCCATTACAAAACCATGTCCAAATATGATGATTGGATATTGACCGCTTGCAATCATGGTCGTATCACCATCGGTTGCAGCTGATGATGGATAATAAATTTCTGTTTGAATTTGTCTGCCTGCTCCTCCTCCAGAACCAAAACCTCCTGTTCTTGTTGCATCATTAAAGGTTATTGTTCTGTGTCCGATTGAGTTTATTTGACTATAGGTATTTACAAATGAAAACATTAAAACAATAATGGATAGTATAAAATTTTTCATGACGCTTTTTTGGTTTTTTAATTATACTTTCTCGAAAATAAATTTACTATTGATAATAAATATCCACATGTTTTGGTATCAATTATTTTACTCAATCATATCGTATTTAAACATGCATAAAAAGAAACTAAGGTATAACCTTAATTTCTTCGGCTTGAATCACTTCTTTGGTAGCATCATTATATATAAATGCTACAACATAACAATGGCTTGGATTACATGTTGTGGCGCTTGGTCCAGCAGATGCAGGATAACTATTGGGTAACACGTATACATAATTTTTCGTAATAGGAGCATTTAAAATTATTGCCCCTGATGTAGCCACAACATCGCCCCATGTACCATTTATATTATCTCGCAATACATGTCGATGAGTATATGTGCTTGTGTAAACTCCAGCATCTAACTGATCTGCAACAATACTATCTTGAGTAATTACCACAACTAACTTGTAAGGGCCCCCAGTTATGGTGTCAGATAAAAATGTTGATTTTACATTACAACCTAAACTTCTAGTAGCTACATTATATGTATTTGTAATTTCTATTTTTACCATTGCAGGTTTTGCTATTTCAAGCTGAACCTCTGTCGCCCAAGATCCTGGAGCCTTTATATGACTTACTGTTCCTGGTGAATAATTTTTTCTATTTATTAAACCATTGGGATTCCCTTGATTAGAAATATCAAAAAAAGTTGGTGAATCATAAATATCTCCTGCAGGGGTTCTAAAATCTTCTACATATTTTAATGTTGCAGGCGCTTGTGGTTGAGCAAAATACCCTGCATGCACGGCCATTACAATTACTTTATTACCATACGTTTGTAATAAATTATTAGCAACGATAGCTGCCGCTGGACACGCTGTACATTTATGGCCAGTATAATCTTCCAATAAAACTTTGCGCTGGATGTTTTCTGTTGATTGCAGGTTTGTGCCAGATTGCTCTGGAACAGTAACAAAATCACAAGAGGTGATTCCAAATAAACAAGTAAATAAAATTAAGAGAATAAAAATATTTTTCATTTTAAAATAGTTTTTAGGTAAAAGTGGTTTTTCAAAATAATTAAAAACTACTGGAAACAGTTAATAATAATCCATTAGATGCTGGCACATTTCTACACACTCCGCCAACACAAAATATTCCTGCACGCTGTTTTCCACAACTTAAGATAATACGATTAGTGTTTTTCATATACCCAATATTGGCCATATAATAGTGGTAGCGCTCATTTGTGTATTCATTCCCATAATTATATTGATCGCCAGTGGCCACAAACCAATTTTCATTAATTGTATATTCCAACAATGCATAGGCCCAATTCTGATGATCTTGTTTGGTTGATAAATTTTGCACTTCTAAACGCAAAGCACTTTCCTGCTTTATTTTATATGTAATATCTGCAATAGCAATGTGTGCATATATGTTTGGCGAACCTGGTTTTTGAATGATACTTTTATTGTATTCCCGATACGAATAAATCAACGTCCCTTTCCATTTTTTATTGATTTTTTTATACACCTCTAAATACAAATCACGAAAATACATGTCCTTACCAATGCCTATGTAATTGGATGTATAGCCTAAATGTTTTATATCAGCTCCTTTAATATGCGTAGTATCCAAACTATTAGCACCCGAATAATTAATAGTTATTTCTGTGCCATATTTACCCCCTAAAAATGTTTCTTTTTTAAATTTATATTTTACTTCACTCGAGAATTCCATCTCTCCTTTTGCCTGTGAAGCATATGGATAAAAGGCTAATAAACTATAGCTATGCTGCATTGGTAATGCAGGAATGTAATTAATTAATAAATTGGTAAGAGTTGCAGTTCTGTCTGAACGGTAAGACATATTATCTATTCTTGAACCACTTAATGAAACAGCAAAGCCTTTAACAGCATAGCTAGCTTGGAGTAAAGCAGCATCGCCGTATTTATAATTAAAATTATTATCCGATGAAGGATCGTTTATTTTATAAGCATACTCTCCATTTATCTTAAAGTTATTTCTTGCAATTGCAAAACGACCAGCTGAATTACCTACATTTTGAGGCAATACAAGCGTTGGATCTTGGTCCGATTGGTATTTACTTACAAAACTTGCTCCTAATGTTACTATTGTTTTTTTATCCGCTAACTTTTTAAATGCCTCATTCAATTGTATTTCTCCATCAAATCCCCTAACCAATCCAGGTCCAGTTGAAAAATACAAACGCTGTTTTCCAACCAAGCCCTTTAAGTATAACCCTTTGAAAGGTTCATATTTTAATCGTATTCCATCAAGTGCATTATCTAAACCTAAATTTCGTTCTTCATAACTTCTCAATGTTAATCCATTACCAAATTGTTCATAAAAACTTCCAACCGTTACTTCTAAATTGTCCGATTTATAAGTTGCAAAACGATAAGGAATCCCTGTTCCTTTATATCCAGCAGGGTACCCTTGCAATCCATTCAAATAACTTTCATAACGGATGCCTGCTGTAAACTTACCTTTTGTAAAAATGATATTTGCGAAGCCATTCATCAACATTTTTTCAGCTGCGGCTTCGGCACCAATAGATGAGTCGGCAATATAATATTGGGCATTAGCTTGAAAATTGCCATGCACTTCTCCAATATTGAGGTCTTTAATACCAGTTAAATTAACTTGCGCTAATATGATATTGGTAATAAATAAAGCAACTAAACATGCTGTTATTTTAAATAAATAAGCATCGTTTTTTTTCACAAATAAAAATTTAAGATTTAATCGGCATATTATTTTTAATCAACAATCTTTTCTCCCCTTTCAACCTTTTTTATTATTTCAAGTAGATGTGCTTCGCTACCATCAATATATCCAGAATGCTGCCAAACAATCTCGCCATTGCCATTAATAACAAAAACCTGTGGAATGTCTCCCACATTCATTGCTCTTTTAAAATCCTGATTTTCGTCTATATAAACTTCAAAATCCCAACCATGCGATTTTGCATCAGTACCTACCTTACCAGAGCTTCTAGACTCATCAATTGAAATAGCAATTAATTTAACACCTGTTTCTTTTGTCCAATCAGTATAATCTTCGCTGATGGCATCTAGTTCTTTTTTGCAAGGTTTACACCAAGTAGCCCAAAAATCAATAATCATGGGTTTACCGTTGTTTGAGAATTTAGATGAGCTTATTATTTTTCCATCAACTGTTTTTAAATCAATGGCAGGAATAACGCGTCCTTCGCTATTTTGAGCGAAATACCGATTATTAAATCCTACTATTATAAGTATTCCTAAAAATATTTTTTTCATATTTATTACTATTTTGAACAAATAAGCTGATTAGTGTTTTTTATCGTTTAACTTTTATAAGCCTGCATTCATAAAAAATCAGCAGTAAGATTAGAAAATCCAAAACTGCTGATTTGTTTTATAAAGTCATATAAAAATTATTTTATGAATTTACCTACGCCAACCCCTTTCGTTGTTTTTACATATACAGTATAGGCACCAAACGCTAATTCACTAACATCAAAAGATAATGCATTAGTACCACTTTGTATTTTGCCAATGTTTTTTGCAATAACAGTTTCGCCTAAACAATTGATTATTGAAACCAGTACATTATCGGCTTCCTCTAAGTTTAAATCCATATTTAAAATTGAAGAGGCTGGATTTGGATATAAGCTAAATGAAAGTTTTTTTGTTTCTATTGAATTTACGCTTGTTGCAGTATTCAATGAAAAACTATTACCATTATAAATAATGTTGTTTTTTGCATCAATCAATAAAGGGTTAATTTTTATATTGGCTAAATTATACCCTGCTGGCACCGTATAAGTAAAATTATGACTATACACATTACCAGCTGTTATAACACTTGGTAAACTATTTGCCAAACCCGTAAATCCACCTAAAATAGAACGAGCTACATAATTATAATACATATTTGCAGCTAATACAGGATCTGGTTCGTTTTGAAAAACATGACCAGCACCTTGCATTACACCTGAGCCACCACCTGCATAATAATTATGCTGATTATAAGTAGTTGCTGTACCATGAACCTGATTTTCAGTAATCACTGCAGCAAGACGAATATCATGAAGAGAATTATTGTTTGTAAAAGAAGAAGCAATGTTTGCATTAACTACCAATGTCAATACGCGTGTCGTCGAATTATAGGTCTGATCAACCGATAGATCGGCTAAAGCGAAATCGTTCTTGTGATTTGTATATTCGGTAAAAGCATCACTTGGATCACCTAGCGTAGGATTACCTTTGCTTCTATCAACTAAAATAGAGGGATACCCACTTACTAATCCTGAAACACCATTATCATAGACTGTATTTGCCATTGGATCTCCATCATGCACGGCAATAGGAACGCAACTATTTGGATAAGCCTCTGCAATAGAATCCATATAAACAGCTCCTCTTACACACCAACCACACCAAGTTCCTGTACCTTCTTCAAATACCACTTTATGATTAGGAACAAATGAATAACCCGCAACGGATGACAATAGTGTATCATTTGTGTGAATTGGATCCGAAGCTAAATCAACGTAAACTTTTAAGTTTGCATCTGCTGCCGATAAAATGGTATAAGGGGTGGTAATGCTAAAAGTGTAGGTTCCATAATAAGCAATATTCAAACCTGTAAATGTTTTTGTTCCTGTTACCAATCCATCGGAATAACTTGCAGTAAAAGAAGTAATTGGAGCACTTCCGTTATTAAACACTTTACCGCCTATTGTTTTGGTTGAACCAATAGCTCCCCAACCTGTTAATCCAGTAGGAGTAACCGATACAAGTTTTATATCACTAGTATTTGTAACATTCGAAACTTTAATATCATCGATATAAATCCACCATTTATCATTACTATTATCTCTAAACGCAACTCTTACAGTTTGTCCTGCAAACGCTGCTAAGCTAATGCCGTGAGAAACAAATGTTGTTGCACCTTCTCCTGTAGTAGAATACACCTTGTTTGATGGGATAGATGTAAAGTCTGCTGTTGTTGGGGAAGAACTAGCTCCAGCAGCAGCAGAAACGTAAACTTCATAACCCTCTTTATAGGTTGCCGATCTAGACATACCTTCCCATGTTAAAAAAGTAGTGTTTGTTATTCCTGAAATTGCAGGAGTAATTAACCATTTATTAACTAAGCCAACCGGATTAACATATGAAGACATCGTTGCAACCGTATCGCCTCCAATATCCAGTGCTAAACATGCTGTTGTAAGATAGGGTGCTGCATTAAATGGAGCATTACTTGTAGCTGTGTTACCTGAAAGAATACCTACGTTTATTCCTATCATAGTGGAAGGAATAGAAGAAACACCAGCAGAAGACAAGGTTAAGGTACTAAACGACTCGCTATACAAAACTTGTGAAAAGCCTTGCATTACAAATAACGCCATACCAAGAAGCATTAGTAGTTGTTTTTTCAT
>CANCPZ010000036.1 GCA_947380175.1 Bacteroidota bacterium
ATTTCACTAACATTGGATCAATTGGCAGAAGGTACTCATGTATTAATTGATGGAACTAATTCCCAAAACATTGATCTAGATATATTAGAAATAATACATGATTTTAAAAATAATGCAAAATTTAAAAATATAAAATTAGAACTAAAAAACATACCTAATTTCAAGGGTGTTTCTGGTCATTAAAAAAAATGAAAAACATGAAAACACACACAGCAGAATCACAGGCTTCTATTACACCTGATAAAGCATTACAAATATTAAAAGATGGTAATGAACGTTTTGTAAATAATTTAAAAACTAATCGCAATCTACTTCAACAAGTAAACGAAACGCGCGAAGGACAATGGCCTTTTGCGGTTATATTAAGCTGTATCGATAGTAGAACTTCGGCTGAATTAATTTTTGACCAAGGATTAGGAGATGTATTTTCTATCCGAATTGCGGGTAATGTAGTAAATACAGATATTATTGGAAGTCTTGAATTTGCTTGTAAAGTAGCTGGATCAAAATTAATTGTAGTAATGGGGCATACCAAATGTGGTGCAGTAAAGGGGGCGTGCGATCATATAGAAATGGGTAACTTAACGGAGTTGTTGTCAAAAATTCATCCAGCTGTATATCAAGAAAAAGATACTTTCCAAGTTGAGCAACGCAATTCTAAAAATGATTTATTTGTTGAAAATGTTTCAACCATAAATGTTAAGCGCTCGGTAAAAGCAATTATTGATCGTAGTTACATCCTAGAACAAATGATCGAAAAAGGTGAGATTGCAATTATTGGAGCTAAGCACCATATTGATACAGGTATAGTTGAATTTTATGATGACACGCTAATTTCTGATAAATCAGACGTAAGAGAGCAAATGAGTTCTTAATGTTCTAAAAAAAATTATTTCCACAAAGTATTCAAGTATCAATGTATTAAATGCCTGATACGATGAAGGGCATTTAAAGTTTTAATTCGTTTGCGAAAGTTTTAAATAAAAATTTTTGCAAACGAATTATTTATTTCTGTTTTAAATTTTTTCAATGGCTCCAAAGCGGGCTCCATTGTTACATTTCCTTCTAAATCAAATGTACTTCCATGTGACGAACAAAAAAGTCCAGTTTTGGTAACCGTCAACGAATTGTCTTGATGTGAACATTTCATTTCAATAGCATTGTATTTAATATCACTAATTTTAATTAGTAAAATATCGAAACATACTTGCTTGTTTCTAACAATAATCATTTTTTTTTCATCATTAAATAAATTTAATGGTACCTCAATTATTTTTAGCTTGGTTTCGCTTTTAAATATTGGCATTGGAGCGCATCCACTTAACTGCGAAGTTATTAATCCCATTCCTGCAATTCCTAAGCAAGCTGAACATGATTTTTTTATGAAGTCTCTTCTGTTTTGCATTTTTTAAAAACTATAACCAACTCCTAAACTAAAAAATCCCTGTTCTTTTTGGTAAGTTGAATAAGCAGTAGCTCCATAAATATTTTGCTCACCCATTTGTTTTATAATATAATCTGTTTTAACAATAACCCCTTTGATTGGCTGATAGGTTAAACCGCCAACAATGTATGTTTGGTTGAGCGTTTTATCAACAATTCCATTTTGAGGTAATTTATTGTTCATATCCAAATTTTCGTACCTAGCAAAAATAGTTAAATTATTTTCGGACTTTTTAAGTAATTGAAATATGTTATATCCTATTTCACCATAATAACCAATTACAGATTGGGGCGTGTTATTGCCATAGGCATTATTTATTTTTTCAGCATCTGCAATTTGGATAATTGTGAATAAACCTTTTACAGATAAACCCTTGTTATTATATTGAAAATTGGCTTCATACAATGCAACAGGTGTTCCGAATGCACCATTTGACATCTTTAGTGTGTCGGCATCTTTATCGCTTATTCCAGCACTTCCAGCATAATATCCTGAAACCTGAATTCTAAAATGATTGATATAATAAAGTAATGAACCTGTAATAGCTAAGGCTGATGCATTTGCATCACGACCTTCGTAACGACCATCACGTATGCCTCTTCCACTTTCAAAGTTTGCTGAATTTAAACCATTTACTAACGCTAGTGAATAGTTAAGTCCATTGATTTTGCTGCTATTGCCAAACAAACCAATGCCGATTTCTCGCCATGTTGCAGGAATAATATAACGTTCAACAAATGGGCGATCGTTACCATTAAAAGTCGTCGGTAAATGATTTTCATTAATGATACCAATTCTAGGAATAAACAAACCGGTGGTTAAGTAGGTGTTTTTTGTTAAGTTAAATTTTAAGAAAGCCTGCTCTAATGCTATTTCACCTCCCGATTCACCACCGGCAACTTTAGCATCTTCCACCTCAAGTTCCGAAAAAAACGAAATTTTATTGTTGAATTTATGCCCTAAAAATAAAATTATACGATCAACATTAGCAGCAGCCGATTTGTCGTTTACATTTAATTGGTATTTTATGCTACCATATCCCGAAATTACCGTTGCAGTATTTCTGGCAATGATGCCAGCTGATAAGGAATCCTCTTTAGTTAAAATTTGTGATTTTGCAGATATACCACCAATTATAATTCCAATAAAAATAGATATAATTTTTTTCATAAAATAATTTAGATTGATTTTAAATAACGACACAAATGTAGATTGGTAAACACGATGAGGCAATACCTAAATGTTGGTATTTTAGAAAAATAAACTAATTAGTGAATAAAAATTGAAATTAATTAGCAGCCGAAAATAAGAAATGATTTGGGCTAACAAGGTTTTCGCGAACAGCAAAAAGAACTAAACCGGCTGTGTTATTTACACCCAATTTATTCATTATATTTTTACGATGTGTGGTTACTGTATGATTACTAATAAATAATTTATCGGCAACTTCTTTATTGGATAAACCTACAGCAATTAGCTTAATGATTTCCATTTCGCGATCACTTATATTTAATCCTTCGCACGATGATTCTAAAATATTTTCAGAATTTTGCTCCAATATATTGGCAACAATTTTACTACACATAAACTTTTCTCCTTGTGCAGTTTTGTAAATTGCTTCAACTATTTCATCTTGATCACAATCTTTTAGAAGATGGCTTGTAACTCCTATTTTTAAAGCCTTTAAAACTATAGCATTTGTTTGGATATCTGTAATAGCAAGTAATTTAGTTTTAGGGTATTTACTTACAATTTTCTGTAAACCATCTAAACTAAAACTTGCTGAAGTATAATCAATAATTATTAAATTAGGATTGTAAAATTTGGATTGATTAATTAAATCAGCAGTACTCAATGCTTCAGCTATTAATTCAAAATCAGTATTTTCATTTAACAGCATAGCTAAGCCTTTTCGACTTAAAAAATGACTATCCGCTATTGTTATACTTATTTTTTTCACCTTTTTATTATTTAGATTAATTTTAAATAACGATCAAAAGTAATATATTGAATTGATTTCGGCAAATGAAATTTTAAACTTTTTTAAATATGTTCTACAGAGGTAATTTCACCTTCTATTGCTAATACTGTATTTTCAAAAATCGATTTAGCTTCTATTAGTAATGGTTCTGGATCTTTGTATCTGGCAGAATAATGACCAATCATTAACTTATTTACGCTTGCTTTTTTTGCAATTGTACCAGCCTCTAATGCTGTACTATGAAATGTTTCTTTAGCTCGTTGGTTCATATTATCCAAAAATGTTGCTTCGTGATAAAGTAAATCAACGTCTTTTATATATTCTACAAGGCCTTCGTCATAACGGGTGTCTGAGCAATAAGCATAGCTCCGTGGTTTTAGCTTATTAAATACCAATTGTTCATTTGGAATCACGTTACCATTTTCCGATACAAGTTCAGCGCCTTTTTTTAGTTCTATTATCTGTTCAACTGATAAACCATATTTTAAAATAGTTGATTTTAAAATACTTGCCAAAATTTGTTTTTCTTTAAATATAAAACCACAACAAGGTATACGATGGTTAAGAACAATTGTTCTTACTTCAACTTTGTCATCTTCAAAAATTAAATGGTTATTTATGTATTGATGAGGATGGTAAATTAACTTGTATTTTAGATAAGATTGTGAATGTTTAAATTGAATTTCTATAATTTCTTGCAATTCGGCCGGACAAAAAATATGTAAATCGGTTGTTCTACCTAACAAATGTAAACTCGACAAAAAACCTACTAAACCTAAGTAATGATCGCCATGCAAATGACTGATGAATATATGGTTAATCCGTTGAAACTTAAGTTTAAATTTTCGTAATTGAATCTGTGTAGCTTCCCCGCAGTCTATCAAAAAAAAACGCTCAGCTATGTTTAATAGCTGAGCGGTAGGGTTTCTTTTTGATGTTGGTGTTGCGCTACTGCAACCTAAAATAGTTAATTCAAAATTTTGCATTATTTATTAGAAACAATCATTCGTTTTGTAATTGTTTTATCTCCATTAGTTAATGAATACATATATACTCCTGAAGCAAATAAATTACCTTCAACTTTTATTGAATTAACACCTTTTTCAGCTTTAAATTTGTTGTCATAAACAACCGAACCAAGTAAATTGTAAACTTTAAATTCAACATTTGAAATACTTACCGAGGAAAAACGGATTTCTGTGTTATCGGTAAAAGGGTTGGGTGTATTTTGATCGACACTGAATTTTGTTAAATCCAATGTTTCAATTCCATTACCTGATGCTAAAACGATAGAACGGTATTGTTTATTAGTTTGTGGCATAGAGAAAGGGACAAAGCCTATGGTTGCATTTGCTGTTGCATTTACTATAATTTGGTGATTCCAAACTTGAGTTGGAGTACCCGAAATAAATATACAATGACTTGAATTGCCCGGGAAACTACAGTTAGCAGGAGAACATACATAATTCAAACCTGGCGCTAAACTATCAACACCATCAATAACTATTGATGAAATGTTAGCTGCTGCATAACCAAAATCTGCACCAGTTGCTGGAACCATCATGCTGATTGTTTGAGTATATGGTACTCCTACTGTTCCAATAGCAATACCATCGGTGCTATCAGGGCAAATACCGTATGTTTTACCTGCTGGAATACAAGATACATTTGGAGTACACTGCGAATAAGAAACAGGAATAGCTATAGTTGCAGAAAATAATAAACTAACAAGTATTTTTTTTATCATAATTTTATAGTTTTAAAGTTATTTTTTATTGTTTACTTTTGATTATCAATTAGTTCTACTGCTTCATTTAAAGTTTTAGTTATACTTAAAATAGTATCAAGTTGAGATATAGTTATTAGCTTTTTTACATGATCCTGAAGTCCAACAAGCACCAAGTTGCCTTCACTGTTTTTACATAATCTGTTTGCAACTAAAATAGCACTTAATCCTGAAGAATCGCAATAGCGAGTTTCTGTTAGGTCAATAATGATGTTCTTTACTCCGTTATTGCTCATCACCACTAACTCGGCTTTAATTGAAGGCGCTATATTGCTATCAAGCTTTTCTGCTTTTATTTTTATTACGTTGTGTGTTTCAGTTTTCTCAATCTGGTAATTCATGAAATTAAATATTTTAACAAATATAAATAAAAATATTTTTAGACGTAAAAAATTAATAAAAATGAATGAATTGCTTTTGTTTACCCTAAAACCAATGGCTGTAATCTTTCTCTTTTCATTACTTTTGTCAACTAATTAAATGTATTAAAAAATGAATAATGATAACCCTTTTAAATTAAGCAATTGGCTTAAAAGTTTCAACTTTGCTTTCGATGGAATAATTACCTTTTTTAAAACACAACGTAATGCATGGATTCATTTTTTTTCGGCAGCAGCAGTTTTGTTTTTAGGTTATTTTTTAAAGGTTAATTCTAACGAATGGAGTTTGCTTGTAATTTCAATTTCAATAGTTTTTATTACCGAAATGTTAAATACGGCAATTGAATTTTTATGTGATTTTGTATCACCAGAAACTCATCCTCAAATAAAAAAAATAAAAGATGTGGCTGCAGGAGCAGTTTTAACTTCATCAATTGCAGCTTTTGTATTGGGGTGTATTGTTTTTTTACCTAAGCTTTTTTAATTAGGATTTCATATTAACAAACTGCAGTGGTAGTTCGTAACTTCCTGAACGCATTAAAGTTATAACAGCTTGCAGGTCATCAATTTTTTTGCCCGATACTCTTACCTTATCATCCATTACTTGGGCTTGAACCTTAAGTTTAGAATCCTTAATATCCTTAATAATTTTTTTTGCAACTTCTTTATCTATTCCATCTTTTACCTTGATATCTTTTTTTACCATAAACCCTGACGCATATTGGTCTTTTCCGAAATCAAGGCATAGAGGGTTTAAATTTTGTTTTATCATTCGTTGTCTGATTACATCAACAATTGAATTTATACGCATTTCATTTTCGGTTAAAATATGAATGCTCATAGCTTTTTTATCATAGGTTATTTCACTTTTCGAACCATTAAAATCAAAGCGATTTACTATTTCTTTTCGAGCTACATTAATTGCATTATCAAGCAATTGCGCATCCACTTTATTTACAATATCTAACGAAGGCATAAGTATATGAATTATTTTATTTTACGAATTTACAAACTAAATTTATATTCAAAAAACTAAAAACGAATATCTGCAATCATACAACGCGCGCCACCACCTCAATATTTTTCGATTGTGTAAAGCGGACTATGAATTATTTTTCCAAAATGTTCAATTTTTTTTATTTGTCGTTCATTTAAGGAGAAGAATGCTTGTTCACTCATAACAATGTAGCTTTCGTTTTTGGAATTAAATAACTGATATATATTTCCTGCAAAGCAATTCATTTGATGGTAATCTATTTCAATAATTACATGACCTGTATTTTTCAATGAATCAATTACTTTTTTTTGTTCACCTATATCTACAATAGTTTCAACGCATAAAATAGCAAATCCATAACCAATAGACATTAAAACATTGGTATGGTATATGATATTTTTATTTTCATTTAGTGCTGAAAATGAAATTGTAGTGAACGAAATTTCTTTACAGAGCTTTTCTAGTAAAATTTTATTTGTTCGGGATGAAATATTGGCATACGCTATTTTGTTTTCGTAGTCAAAAACAATGCTCCCTGTCCCTTCTAAAAAAATATTTTTAGTTGAGTATTCTGAAAAATCAATAATTGTTGTATTTCCTTTTTTTAATTGATTTACAATATCGTATCGTATTTCATTCCTTCTGTTTTCGGCTAACATGGGGTATATAACAATGCTATTATTGTTATGAAACGAAATCCAGTTGTTTGGAAAAATAGAGTCGGGGGTATGAGGTGTTTCGGTGTCTTCAAAAAGAGTAATGTTAATTAAACTGGATTTTAATTTATCTACAAAAAAATCAAATTCTTTTATCGCATTTTTCTGTATTAAATCAAATTCTAAATCGTTTGATGAGTTTTGAAACGAATTTGTTTCAGCTGTCTGCTTATTGTATCCAAATTTAACCGGACGAATCATGAGAATATGTGAGGCCCTCTTCATAATTGCAAAAATAAGTTAAGGTTGTATTATTCACTAATTTGTTTTGTATTTTTATGGTATGAAGTTATTCTGGAAATATCGAATACTATTCTTCTTTTTGCTTGTTTTTTTTGCTTCCTGTAATGATAATGCTCTAAATAACAACAAACACGAATTATTAATAAAATCAACTAAAATTAGCCTGGTATCTAAAACTGAAAAAATAAATTTGCTTAATAAAAGTAAACCAATTGTTATTACAAGTTATATGGAGCAATCGCTTATTGATATCGGTTTGGTAGAAATACATACTATTGATAGTACTATTGTTGTGGATTTAAAATATTCATCGTGTGATAATTTTTTAGGATTTGATGTTTATGGTGAATTTAATAAATGTTATTTACAGCCCGATGTTGCTAATAAACTAAAAAAATCGCAAACATTTTTGAAATTAATTTTCCCTTATTACAATATTATTGTTTTTGATGCGGTTAGACCAAGGAGTATTCAATATAAAATGTGGGATACAATTAACATACCTAAATCGGAGCGTACAAAATATCTATCAAATCCCGAATATGGCTCCTTACATAATTTTGGAGCAGCTGTTGATGTTAGTATAATTGATGAAAATGGAATTGAATTAGATATGGGTACCAAATATGATTTTTTTGGCGAATTAGCATATCCTCGAGAGGAGTGGCGAATGTTGAAAGAAGGCAAATTGTTCCAAAATCAGTTATTAAATCGTGAGCTTCTTCGAAATGTCATGAAAAATGGTGGTTTTTCTGGTATAACAACAGAATGGTGGCATTTTAATTCATGTAATCGCAAACAAGCGTATGCAAAATATAAAATAATTGAATAGACTGATTAATATACTATAGCAGATACTGGAAACGCTGATACAAAAACTTGTTGTTATTTTTTCCTTGTTTATGTTTAAATATATCTGAACTGTATATCAGCATTATTTCGTGCGACCCGCTACTATAATTACGAAAGCTATTCAATAATAAATCATACGAATAGCTCACTTGAAAGTGGTCCATAAATGACATACCTACATGTATCGCACAAGCATCATGTAAGCGAATAGAAATACCTCCAAAAACTTTTTCCTTATAATGTATTCTTAATGTATAATCAAGTAAGATAGGTGCGCCTTCAACATAATTTGTGTAAAGTTTGTTTTCCCATATCCAATCAGAGTTTTGAGAGAAATTGTAACCCAATGAAAAATGTACATTAGTAAAATATTTTATTATTCCTTTTTTTGTTGTGTCGGTTTTATAAAATTCTGCTTTTTGCTGTGCAACATGGAGTGCTCCAAAACCCAAATGAAATCTATCATTGTAAAGCATAAACCCAAAGCTGCCATCCAAAATACTGGTGCTATTGGTTATTGCTTGATCAATTGCAGGATCTTGAGTATTATGAAGTGTTATTTTTTCGCCATACATTGTATATTTAGTATAATTTCCTGCTATACCAACCGATAATTCGCAATCAGGAAAACGTAAATGGTAAGCGTAGGTTGCGCCAATATTACTTTGTTTTGACTGACCTATATTGTCTTCCAAAATATATAAACCTGCCCCCATTTTTCCTTTAAAAAAACGACTGCTTAAAGCAAAAGTTTGCGTTCTTGGTGCGTTATCATAACCAACCCACTGCATTCTATAATTTAATCGCGCATCTATTAATTTGTTAGTGCCTGTAATAGCAGGATTTGTCATTATGCTGTTACTTATATGTTGCGAATAATAAGGTAGTTGTTGAGCACTAACCTGAATTGAAAAGAAAGCAAGAATAATGGTATGTAAAATTATTTTTTTCAATTCCGTGTTTATTTATTTTATAAAAATTACCTAACAATTGAAACAGTGCCGTGATAACTAACTTTTCCATCTCCTAAATCTAAAATGTAAAAATAAGTTGCAGCAGGTAATTCAATGCCATAACTTTTACCATCCCAATCGTTTAGATAACTATTTTTCTTGTAAACTATTTTACCGAAACGGTTGTAAACTTCAAGTTTGTTGTTTGGATATTTCCAAATGTTTCCAATATACCAATTATCGTTATTTGAATCATTGTTTGGGGTGAATGTGTTATAAATAACAATTGCATTTTCTGGTGTTACAGTAACCGTAATTGTATCATTAGAAAAACATTTTCCAGTATTATCTTCACCATATAAAAAATAATCTGTAGTTTGTATAGGTTCTGCATTAGGATTTGCAGTGTAAGGATAAGTAAGGCTTGTTTGAGGATACCAAACGTAATTAAATCCACCAGTAGCATGCAATGTGGCAACTGCTCCTTCAAAAATGGTTGTATCGCTACCTGCATGTATTTGAGGGATAGGAATAACAGTAACTTTTGTAAATGATATTTTTGGCTGGCAAACACCATCAAAAGCAGTTAATGTATAAGTGGTAGTTAACAAAGGACTTGCAATAGGTCGTGCAGAAGTACTGTCATTTAAGCCAGTTGAAGGGGACCAAGAATAATTAATTCCGTTATTTGCTATATTAAAAACATTACCTATCGGTGTTGATGTTCCGATACAGATACTTGTATCTTTCCCTGCATCAATATAAGCAATGTCCTTCATGTAAATAAAAACGGAATTGCTTTGTGTGTGACCTTCATTATCAGTAACAGTTATGGTATAATTAGTATATGTTGTAGGATTTAAAAGTGGATGTGCTATTGTTGAAGAAGACAATCCAGTTGATGGTGTCCATTTGTAAGTATAAGGCGCAACTCCGCCTATTACAATTGGATACCCACCGAGGGTAATAGAACCACCTGGACACACTGCGGTATCAACACCAGCATTAACAACAAGCTGTGCCGTAACTGTTTTTGCAGAAAACAGAAAAATAATTGATAAATAAAATAAATTCTTAGGATAATTCACTTAAAACGACATTTTTTTTGCAAATATAATTATTAAATAAAGGAATTATATCTATTTTAACATTTCGCTCCGTGGCAAATCTATGTTTTAAAACAACTATTTTTTATCAAAAACAATATTTATCTTTTATTTTAAAATCAAAATCGAATTTTGGAAAAACATATTTTAAGTAAATCTACTTTTTTAAGAGGTGTGCAATGCGCTAAATCATTGTACTTGTATAAAAATTTTATTCAGCTACGAGATAGTGTTTCGGCAGAACAGCAAGCAATTTTTAATCGAGGAAATAAAGTTGGATTATTAGCACAAAAACTTTTCTTGGGTGGTATAGATGCTACATCAACAAAGCGTTCCAAAAATATTGCTTCAGTAGAAAAAACAAAACAGCTCATTGAAAGTGGGGCAAAGGTAATTTATGAAGCCGCATTTCAACATCAACATGTTTTGGCAATCCTTGATATTTTAGTTAAGGTTGATGAAAAATGGTTCGCTTATGAAGTAAAAAGTTCAACAAAAATTTCAGCAACCTATTTGCTTGATGCATCTCTTCAATATTGGGTTATAACTAATTCTGGCTTGCCTTTAGAAGATATTTCATTAATAACAATCAATAATAAATATCTCCGTAATGGAGTTATTGATTTAAACCAATTATTCAGTATCACTTCTATTAAAGAGCATGCTTTAAAAAACCAAGACCTAATTAACGAAAAAATCAATTTATCAAAACAAGTTGTTGTGGAATCCCGAATGCCCGATATTGAAATTGGTGAACAATGTTTTACTCCATACAATTGTGATTTTATGGGTAATTGTTGGAAAAGTGTTCCAAAAAATTCGGTATTTGAAATTACAGGAATAGCTAAATCGGAACAGTTTTCATTGTATAATCAAGGATTTAAAACAATAATGGAAATTCCAGAAATTAACAGCTTGAATGAAGGTGTTAAAACTCATATTAAATCAGTGAAAGCAGGTAAACCCATAATTGATTTATTAGCAATAAATCAATTTCTGAATAAGGTTGAGTACCCTTTGTTTTTTATGGATTTTGAAACATTTATGCCTGCAATTCCTATATATGATAATACAAGACCATATCAGCATATTCCATTTCAATATTCATTACACTATAAAAAGGATAAGTGCGCACCTATAGAACATTTTTGTTTTTTAGCTGAGCAAGGTTTTGATCCTCGTAAATTATTTATTGAAAACCTGTTAAAGCACAGTGAGGGTGAAGGTACTGTTTTAGTTTATGATGCCTTGATGGAGAAAGGTGTATTGAATGCATTAAAAATAGAATTCCCTCAATATGCTTTAAATATTGATAATTTACTAAATCGTATTGTTGACTTAATGCAACCTTTTCAAGCAAAAAGCTATTACCATCCGGATATGAAAAATTCGTATTCTATTAAAAATTTATTACACGCTTTGGTTCCTGAATTGAGCTATAAAAATCTAAAAATATCGAGTGGAAGTATTGCTATGGTTGCTTTTGAAAATATGCAGACGGAAACAGATATGTTTAAAATACTTGAAATTAGAGAGCAACTTTTAGCCTATTGTGAGTTGGATACCTTGTCGATGGTTAAAATATTTGAAATTTTAGAACAACAAATTAAATAGGTAAAAAAACAAAAGTCTCTTTAAAAAGAGACTTTTGTACGGAATTATTTTTTCTGTTTTTTAGAAGCGCTCTAATTGAGAAAAGAAAAAAGCTCCTTCAATTTCTGCATTCTCATCGCTATCCGAACCATGAACAGCATTTGCTGCAATTGATTTAGCGTATATTTTACGAATAGTACCTTCATCAGCTTTAGTCGGATCAGTAGCACCTATTAAAATTCTAAAATCTGACATTGCATTTTCTTTTTCCAAAATAACCGCAACAATTGGTCCCGATGACATGTACTGCACTAATTCGCCATAAAAAGGACGATCTTTATGTACTTCATAAAATTTTCCTGCAATTTCGGCAGATAATTTTGTATATTTCATTGCTACAATGCGAAACCCTGCATCATTTATCATTTTTAATATCCCACCAATGTATCCGCTTTCAACAGCATCTGGTTTTATCATTGTAAATGTTCTGTTTGTTGCCATAATTTTATTTGTGTTTAATTTTTTAAATAGAAATTTTTTCGGCGTCAAAATTAGAAAAAATAGTTAAACACTTCTCTTTTAAATTTATTAAAGTGAAATTTTTGAAAATTAAATTTAAAACATAAAACTAATTTCTAGTGAATAATGATTTGTTTAATCTTTTTAAAAAATCAGCTGATTGTTTTCATTTTTTCAAATTTTAAAAATTTAGTTTGTTCAAATCTAGAAATGATTTGAGAAAACAAAGTTATATTTGTCTTGATAAAATGTTCATTTTTCTTTAAATCAATATTTATAATAATACTTCTACTGTCTATGAGTTTTAATAAAATAACACCTGCTATAATCAAACAGATTCAAAAAATTGTTGGAGAAAGCTATGTTTTATATGACAATGAAAACCTTTTAAATTATGGGCATGACGAAACGGAGGATTTTGTATATAAACCCGAAATAGTAGTAAAACCTAATACCGCAAAAGAAATTTCTGAAATTTTAATACTTGCAAATAACGAATTAATCCCGGTTACTCCTAGGGGGGCTGGAACAGGTTTGAGTGGTGGTGCGTTGCCAATTTATGGAGGTATTTCACTTTCGATGGAACGATTCAATCAAATCTTAGAAATTGACGAACGTAACTTACAGGCCACAGTTGAACCTGGCGTTATAAATGAAGTTTTTCAAAATGAAGTAAAAAAAGTTGGGCTCTTTTATCCGCCTGATCCGGCAAGTAAAGGAAGTTGTTTTTTAGGTGGTAACGTTGCTGAAAGTAGTGGAGGGCCAAAGTGCGTAAAATACGGAACCACAAAAGATTACATTTTAAATTTAGAAGTAGTGCTACCTACTGGCGAAATTATTTATACTGGAGCTAACACATTAAAAAATTCTACCGGGTATAATATTACTCAATTAATGGTTGGTAGCGAAGGAACATTGGGAATAGTAACAAAAATAATTGTCCGTCTTTTACCTAATCCTAAATACAACCTTTTGATGTTAGTTCCATTCAGAAGTTTAGATGAAGCTGCTACAGCAGTTAGTGATGTTTTTAGGGCCGGATTTATTCCGAGCGCATTGGAGCTGATGGAGCGAGATGCTTTAGTTTGGGTAAGTAGGTTTGTAGAAAGTAAAACGGTTAAATTACCTGATGATATCCATGCTCATTTATTGATTGAAGTTGACGGCAATGATTTGGATGTATTGATGAGAGAAATGGAAGCTATTGCCGAGTTAATGACAAAATACAATGTGGACGATATTTTATTTGCAGATTCTGAGGCACAAAAAGAAGAATTATGGAAACTTAGGAGAAGAATAAACGAAGCTGTAAAATCAAATGCTGTTAGTAAAGAGCAGGATACTGTTGTACCAAGAGCTGAATTACCAAAATTGGTGAGAGGGGTAAAAGATATTGGAGCTAAATACAATTTTAAAAGTGTTGGATATGGCCATGCTGGAGATGGAAATTTACATATTCGCATCATAAAAGGTGATTTAACAAATGAGCAATGGAATGGTCAATACATTAAAGATGCTATCGCAGAAATATTTATTTTGTGCAAAAAATTGGGTGGCACCATTAGTGGAGAGCATGGTGTAGGATTAATTCAACAAGAATATATGGGCATTGTGTTTGCTCAAAAAGCATTGGAACTTCAAAAAGGTATAAAAAAAACATTTGATCCAAATGGTATTTTGAATCCAGGTAAAATGTTTGGCTAAATGGTAGTATATAAAATTCGGCCTTTTAAGGGTAAAATTAGTTATTGAGCATCTTTAACAATTGAGCTAACTTAGTTTTTAACTCTTTACGATTTATTATTTTATCTAAAAAGCCATGCTCTAAAACAAATTCAGAAGTCTGAAAGCCTTTTGGTAAATCTTTTCCTATCGTCTCTTTTACAACTCTAGGACCTGCAAAACCAATTAAAGCACGAGGTTCTGCAATATTTAAATCACCCAACATTGCATAGGAAGCTGTAACACCACCTGTAGTTGGGTCGGTAAGGAAAGAAATGTAAGGGATTTTTGCCTCATTCATCAATGATAATTTGGCAGATGTTTTAGCCATTTGCATCAATGAAAAAGCGGCCTCCATCATTCTAGCTCCACCCGATTTAGAAATAATCATTAACGGAATTTTCTTTTCCAAACAATAATCTACTGAGCGAGAAATTTTTTCACCAACCACAGACCCCATTGAACCACCAATAAATGAAAAATCCATACAAGCAATAACTAAATCTTCCCCTTCAACCAAACCATGCGCACTGCGAATAGCATCTTTTAACCCTGTTTTTTTTTGAGTATCCCTTAAACGATCTGTATATTTCTTTGTGTCAGTAAAATTTAATGGGTCGCCAGAACTTAAATTAGGAAATAATTCCATGAAATTATTATCATCAAAAATGATTTCAAAGTATTCAGCTGAACCAATTTTTTCATGGTATTGACATTCTTCATTTGAGCATACATACATGTTTTGCATGTGTTCATTTGAAGGTGTTATGTTTTTGCAGGAAGGACATTTGTACCACAACCCTTCAGGGGTTTCTTTTTTTTCTTTTGTGGATGTTGTAATACCTGTTTTTATTCTTTTAAACCAACTCATTTTTTAATATTTTAAGTATTAAGAATCAAATTTACCCATTGTAAATATAGATAAAACACATTCAATCTAACTTTTTAAGCTATTGTAATTGTTTTATCTAAATAAACATCTTGAATTGTATTCAATAATTGAATCCCTTCATTTACTGGTTTTTGGAATGCTTTACGACCTGAAATTAAACCTTGTCCACCAGCTCGTTTGTTTATTACTGCTGTTGTAACCGCTTCTGCTAAATCAGATGCCCCTTTTGATTCGCCTCCTGAGTTAATTAAACCATTACGTCCCATATAACAATTAGCTACTTGGTAACGGCAAAGATCTATCGGGTGATCAGTAGTTAATTCGGAGTATACTTTAGGGTGTGTTTTGCCAAATTTAATAGCATTATAACCTCCATTTTTATCCGATAATTTTTGTTTGATGATGTCCGCTTGGATAGTAACGCCCAAATGATTTGCCTGTGATGATAAATCTGTTGCAGTGTGGTAATCAATACCATCAACCTTAAAAGCATTATTACGAGTGTAACACCAAAGTATTGTTGCCATACCTAATTCGTGAGCTCTTTCAAATGCTTTTGCCACTTCAACAATTTGTCTTCCAGATTCGGGTGAACCAAAATAAATAGTTGCACCAACTGCTACAGCTCCCATATTCCATGCAGATTCTACAGTACCAAACATAATTTGGTCGAATTTGTTTGGGTATGATAAAAATTCGTTGTGATTAATTTTTACAACAAAGGGGATTTTATGTGCGTATTTTCTTGATACAGAAGCCAATACTCCATAAGTAGAAGCTACTGCATTACATCCACCATCAATAGCAAGTTTTACAATATTTTCAGAATCAAAATAAATTGGATTTGGAGCAAATGAAGCTCCTGCACTGTGCTCAATACCTTGATCTACAGGCAAAATACTCATGTAACCAGTTCCCGATAATCTTCCATGATTATAAAGTTGATTTAAACTTCTCAATACTTGAGCACTGCGATTTGTTTGAACAAAAAGCCTATCAACAAAATCCTCACCGGGTTGGTGAATAAGATCTTTTGAAATGGTTTTACAAGTATGATTCAGCAGATTATCGGCGTTTACGCCTAACAACTCTTCAATTTTTTTATTTGCCATTTTTATTGATAATTAAAGTGCGATTTTTGTTTTTTTGGAAGACAAAGCTAATGATTTTTATCTATTAAGAAAATCAGATTTAACTTTTTATAACTATCCATATTGTTAAAAAGGATAGCCTATACCGATGTTAAAAGTGAAAAAATTATATTTATGTCCACTATGACTCATGTAAAAATCATTTTTCCAGTTGTTGTCAAGTATGTGTTGTATGGTCCAACGTTTATTTTCTTGAAATTGAGGATCACGAATTTTAATTCCAATATCAAAACGAATGATAAAAAAATCGAAATCAGCTCGTAAGCCTAAACCTGAACCAACCGCTATTTCTTTATAAAATCGATTGTACTGAAAATCTCCGCCAGGTCGGTTAGTATCAGGTTGGCGCAGCCATGTATTTCCTGCATCAACAAAAAAGGCTCCATTTAAAAATTTGATTAACTTAAATCGATATTCAAAGTTTCCCTCAAGCTGCCCATCACCAAATTGGTCGAAAATATACGGCCCTTCGTTTGAATAAGAACCAGGACCAAGAGACCTTGATTGCCAAGCTCTTATACCATTAGATCCACCACTATAAAAACTACGCTCGAAAGGTAACGATTGAAAATTAACAAATGGCTTGCCAATTCCTGCTGCAAGTCGGAAAGCTAATTTATTAATATCGTTAACAGTAAAATAATAACGATAATCGACATCAATCCTTATATATTGTGAGTAAACAATATCAATTATTTTATATCGCCCTAATTGATCTTTAGTAAAAGTATTTGGTAGTATTGTATTTACCGTGTTATAAATACCTCGAAGTATGTTACCCGATGACTCTGCATTTAATTTTAAGAAAGAAAAATTACCAGTTTTTTTTATATCCTGCTCATTGTAAGTGTAGGTGTACCTTGTACTTGTTGAAAGGTGATTACTGAAGCTATTTAGTATATATAAATTATGTTCATTTTCGATCAGCTTAGAGTAGAAATCGGGGCGTAAACTTACTTTTACAAAACTGATAATAAGAGGGTTTATAGTATGTCTTATTTTTGCGGTTTCTTTCCAGGTGTAACCAAATGAAAGATTAGATATATATCTTGTATAATCTTGTCTTCGCTGATATATGACTGAACTTGTAAAAATAGTTTTCGGGTTTGAAATTTTGGAGGTTCTTACATTAAAAGGTATTAAAAACCTGGGAGTGTAAATATTTAATTCAGGACCAAACTCTACTGTATTAAATTGTTTAACTGGATTAACATCAGTTGAATTGTAAATTGTTTTTTGAGCCTCCACACTCCCTTTTAAACGCAATTCAAAAATTTCAGATCCTTTAAATAGATTCCGATTTTGATAAACGACACTTCCACCAATTCCAAGGTTTCCAGATGTATTGGTTCCTTCCGTCTCAACAGTTAACGATTGTTTAAAAATTGGACTTAATTGAATATTGCAATCCAAATAACCGGACCT
>CANCPZ010000037.1 GCA_947380175.1 Bacteroidota bacterium
TAAGGGGTTTTCTGTTGAATAGGTAGTGGATTTATTTAAAATATCTACTAATTTTTGCAGGTACTGGTATTCTTTAATTTTATCATTGCTTATATGCGCGTAATTAGATAAAATTAAATAATAAAATATTTTTGCTGAAAAGGATAAGGCATTATTTTCGGATTTTAATTCGTTAGAATCTATGATTTTTTTAAACTCCTTTTTTATATCAGTGATCGAATCTTTCTCATTAAAAGATTGCAAAAGATTACTTTGGTAGTATAAATCAGTAAATAGTTTTAAGTTGCTAAATAGCTTTAAGTATTTGTCGATGGATAAGTTTACTTCATTTGCTTTAACTAATCCTAAAGAGTAACCCGTACATTTTTTTTTCCAGGTTAGAATATCTAGCATCAATGCGAAATTTTCGCACTCTTCTGCCAATACTTCTGTTCTTTTAATTATTTTTAAACATTCGTCGTATAATCCTTTGTGAAAAAGAATTTCTATGGAAGAGAGGAATTCTTTTATTTCTAAATTAAATGTTTTTGAGCTGTGGAATGCATTTAAACTTTTTAAAATTAAATTGTACAAATAATTTTTATCAGCCGATAAAAATTCAACATTTACTTTTTGGGTTTTTAATTGGTTTTTGATTTCACTATCATCTTCCACTTCTATTTTGTCTAAAACATCAAATAGTAATGCGTATTTATTTTGTTCTCCGATTATATGTCGTTCCGAAAAGATCTTAAAATATCTTTTTTCAGACATAGTTAATTTTTTTATTAATTTAAAGGCTAGGCTATTGTTTTTCATATTATTGTAATCAGACTTACTAAATTAAGTATTATTATTTTAAAAATCCTTTATGCTTTATAAAAATATTTTTAATTCAATACGAATCAAGGGAATAGTATTACAACTGTTTGGTTAACTAATGTATTATTGCAAATAAAAAACCCATCACATTTCTGTAATGGGTCTTTTACTAATTAGAAAAAAATCTCTCTCTAAATTAAATCTAATTATAAATGAAATTGTATAGCAGTTGCTTTACAAAACATAGTGCAAAGCTAAGCATAAAACTTAGGCATTAAAACTTTTGTTGATAAAAATTGCATGCTTGTCGGTTTAAAATTGACTTTAGTCGGTATTTGAATTGGGTTTTGTAAATAAAATTTACTGTTTTTTGTTTTTTGGATAGGTTTTAATTTTTGATAATGATTATTTGGGAGCCGATAATTCTGTTAATAGCATTGTAAATTATTTTGTAATTTGTATTAAATCTAAATTAGCTTTTTGGGTTTCTGCTTTCATTCTAGCTATAATTTCTGTACAAGAAACAATATCATTAATAAGTTCAACACTTTGTCCAGCGCACCAAAGAGAGTTGTAGTTTCCAGGTTTTATAGCGGCTTCCATTTTTTTCATCCCACTGATTTGCACCCACATCTTAAAATATTTTTTTGTGGTTGAATTGTTTGAAAGCAATTTTTCGAACCAGTTTTGTTTATAGCCAATTTTTTTTGCGAATGGAGTATTAATGATATTGCAAGGTGTGCCTGATATTTTTTCTGTTAAAACAATATCGCCCATTTTCGAATCTATAATAGCATTTTTGTACTCTTGGTTTACGGTTGCTTCGGTACTTGCAATAAATCGTGTGCCAACCGAAACGCCTGCTGCCCCTAAAGCTAACATCGATAATATGCCTGCACCCGTTGCTACACCTCCTGCAGAAATTACCATGGTATTAGGGAAGTTTTGTTGTAATGATGGAACTAAAATTTGTAAGGGTATAGAACCAGCATGCCCACCCGCACCCTGACCTACAGCTATAAATCCATCACATCCTAAATCAAAACATTTTTGTGCATGTTCAATATTTGTAACATCGCAAAAAACTTTAGCACCATAACTATGCGCTTGTTCTATTACCTGTTTGGGACTACCTAAGGATGTAATATAAAAAGGAACTTTTTTAGCAACACAAATTTTTAACTGTTTTTGGTAAAGAGGATTTGTTTTTTGTACAATTAAATTCACTCCATATGTTCCATTAACCGATAATTTCTTTTTTTCTTCATTCAGCGCATCTAATAAAATTTCTAATTCCCCTTCATTGCGGTAGTTAAGTGTTGGAAAAGTTGCTGCAATACCACTATTCATCCCAGCTTTTATCATCGCCTCATTACTAACTAAAAACATTGGTGCCATAATTAATGGAAAATCAATATTTAATAGTTCGGTTAATTTAGTTTTCATTTTTATACAGAATTTTGATGGACAATCAGTAAAAAAAATTATTTTTGGTATGTAAAGGTAATAGATATTAGATATATAAGTATTGAGATATTCGATAACTATTCTTTGATTGAATCATTTAATAGATAATTTAACATTTAAAATTTTAACAATGGCAATTACCCGCATATTTGATGTTATTCCACAATTACTTGAAAAGTATAATAAGTTAGATGCTTTAGCAGTAAAAGAAAATGGTAAATGGGTTACATATTCTACACAGCAATTTGCAGATACCATTAATCAGTTGAGTTATGGTTTATACGATTTAGGAATTGAGCGCGATGATAAAATTGCCATCATTGCAAACAATCGTCCAGAGTGGAATTTTGCAGATTTTGCTATTCAGCAGTGTGGAGCAGTTAGTGTTCCTATTTACCCAACTATTAGCGAGCATGATTTGAAATTTATTTTAACTGATGCGCAAATAAAATATGTTTTTGTTTCGAGTGCCGAACTTTACAAAAAAGTAAAAGCAGTTGCAGATAGTGTTTCTTCTATAAAAGGTATTTATACTTTTAATGAAGTAGAGGGGGCAAAACATTGGTCGGAATTAGCCAAAGCAGGAAAAGCTAATCCCAAAGCTTCAGAAATTGATGCCATAAAAAAATCAATTAAGCCCAACGATTTATTTTCAATTCTATATACATCTGGTACAACAGGTAATCCAAAAGGTGTAATGCTTTCGCATAATAATTTAATAAGTAATTCAATTGCTTGTCAGGTATTAGCTCCTTTTACTTCTGATTGGAAAGCGCTAAGCTTTTTGCCACTCAATCACGTTTACGAACGAATGCTAACAACACTTTATTTTTATTTAGGTGTTTCGATTTACTACGCTGAAAGTATAGATACTATTGGTGCTAATTTAAAGGAAGTGCAACCACAAATATTTGGAACAGTACCTCGGTTGTTAGAAAAAGTGTATGATAAAATTGTAGCAACCGGAGAACAGCAAACTGGAATAAAAAAGAAATTGTTTTTTTGGGCACTCGATTTAGGTCTTCGATACGAGCTACATGGTGCTAATGGTTGGTGGTATGAGTTTCAGTTAAAAATTGCAAACAAACTCGTTTTCTCAAAATGGCGCGAAGCTTTAGGGGGTAACGTTGTAGCTGTTGCATCCGGTGGAGCTGCATTACAACCGCGTTTAGCGAGAGTATTTCAAGCAGCAAAAATAATTGTTTTAGAAGGATATGGATTAACTGAAACATCACCGGTAATTGCTGTAAATAATTTTTTACCCAATAGTATAAAGTTTGGAACCGTTGGAACCATCATAGATAAAGTTTTAGTATCGTTTGCCGAAGATGGAGAAATTTTGGTAAAAGGTCCAAATGTAATGTTAGGTTATTATAATCGCCCAGATGCTACTGCCGAAGCGATTGATAGCGATGGTTGGTTTCATACAGGTGATATTGGTGTTTTGGAAGAAGACCGTTTCTTAAAAATTACTGATCGTAAAAAAGAAATTTTTAAAACATCGGGCGGTAAATACATTGCTCCTGTAATGATTGAAAATAAATTAAAAGAATCTACATTTGTTGAACAAGTAATGGTAATTGGCGAAAATCAAAAATATGCTTCTGCATTAATTGTTCCTGCATTTTTATTTTTAAAAGAATATTGCAAACGTAAAAATATTGAATATACTACCAATGAAGAGCTTATTAAAAATCCAATAGTTAAAGCGCGTATTCTTGAAGAAGTTGAAAAAGTTAATAAAACATTAGCTCCTTACGAAACCATTAAACGTCCCGAATTATTACCTCGCGAATGGACAATTGATAACAATGAAATGACTCCAAAAATGTCGTTAAAACGGAAAGTAATTATGACTGCTAATAAAGAGTTGATTGTTAAAATATTTGGGGCGGAGTAAAATTAAAGGTTATTTCAGTTGTTAGCTTTGTTGTAATGATAAGGTACTGAAATTGTATATTATTTGCAGAAAAGTACATTTGTAGAATCTAATTTTTTTACATTTTAATAAAACACAATTAATTACTTTGTGCAATTGCGTCAGCACATTTTATTCCGTCAATAGCTGCTGAAACAATTCCACCTGCATAACCAGCACCTTCTCCGCAAGGATATAATCCTTTTATTTGAATGTGTTGTAATGTTTCATTATCTCTAGGAATGCGAACAGGCGAAGATGTTCTAGATTCTACGCCAACAATTACAGCTTCGTTACTCAAATATCCACGCATTTTTTTTCCGAATTCCTGAAAACCAATTTGTAATCTTTTGCCAATTGCTTCAGGTAATAAGTTATGCAGTGGTGCCGATTTTATTCCAGGTTGATATGAAACATTGGGTAGGGTAGAAGAGTGTTTATTGTTTACAAAATCTATTAAACGTTGAGCAGGTGCTGTTTGCGTTTTCCCTCCTGCATTCCATGCCATTTGTTCTAAATCTTGTTGATATCGTAAGCCAGCTAATGGTCCGTATTTTTGATAATTTACTAAATCAATAGCTTCTGTTGTAACCACAATTCCTGAATTTGCAAAGGGGTTATTTCTTTTTGATGGCGACCAACCATTCGTAACTACTTCGCCTGGAGCAGTTGCACAAGGTGCAATAATTCCTCCTGGGCACATACAAAAAGAATATACTCCACGCCCTAAAACTTGGTGAACGAGGCTGTAGGATGATGCGGGTAAATAGCTACGTTTTCTTTCTACTTCGTTGAGTGAACAATGGTATTGTAATGAATCAATTAATGCTTGAGGGTGTTCTACTCTAACACCCATTGCAAAGGTTTTACTTTCTATCAATATGTTTTTAGCATGTAATAATTCGAAAATATCGCGGGCACTATGTCCGGTTGCAAGTATTACTGAATTTGCAATGTATTCAGTTGTTAAATTACTTTCTGTATTGTTACAAATAACACTTTTTATACTACTGTTTTTAATAACTAAATCGGTTACATGATTGTTGAAATGTACCTCGCCACCATTATCTAGTATGGTTTTGCGCATTGCTTCAATAATTTTTGGAAGTTTATTGGTGCCGATATGTGGATGCGCTTCAGTTAAAATGTTTTCATCAGCACCATGCGCAACAAATGTTTCAAGTATTTTATTTATATCACCTCGTTTAGTTGAACGGGTATATAATTTACCGTCTGAATAAGTGCCTGCACCGCCTTCGCCAAAACAATAATTTGAATGAGGATTTACAATTTGTTCTTTATTGATTGCTGCTAAATCTCGTCTTCGGTTTTTTACATCTTTGCCACGTTCTAAAACAATTGGCTTTAAGCCGTTTTCTATTAATTGTAACGCAGCAAATAATCCAGCAGGCCCCGCACCTATAACAATTACATTTTTTTTATTTGTTACATCGGGGTAGTTTTTTTTATAGGAAGGCGAAACGGGAACTTGCTCATTTATGTAAATTTCTAATTTTAAATTGATTTTTACATTACGCGAACGAGCATCAATACTTCGTTTGATAATTTTTATAAAAGTGATTTCAGAAATCCGTACTCTGATATTTTTTGCAACAATTTGTTTGACGATGTCTTGATTTGATTCATCTTCTGGACTTACGACAATAGAAAGCTCTTGTTTCATTTTTATTTAAGGCACATGTTTATTGCGCAATTGTTAAGGAGTTTTAACCTTCAAAAGTAATTGAAATTAAAAAAACTTTGGAGTTTAGTTTATCGATTGAATTCGAATAAATAGTTCCGTCTTTTATTAATAAATTTTTCACACCCTTGCTCATTTTACCTTCTATTGAAAATTTAAAATATTCCAAATAAAACTCGGCTCCAAAACCAAATTCATAGCTAAAGTCATCACGCTTTAATTTTACTATTTGCTCATTGGTGTTTGTACTTGTTTGGCTTTTACTTTTTGAAGCAAGATCCAAACTATAGGAACCACCAGTAATAATATATGCACCAAAATTATTTACACGCTTTGAGCGTAATTTAAAATCAAGTGGGAAATTTAAAAATGTAGACTCTATTTTTTTTATTTTGGTGATGGTGTCTTTCCCTTCAAAATAAAATTGAAGATTTCTTTCTGCAAACGATAAGTTTGGAACAAAACGAAGAGTGATGTATTCATGAAGTCGAAGTTCTGATACAATGCCTAAATTAAAACCTGTTTTAGGGTTTGATAGAATAGTTTTTAAAGAATCAAATCGTTCGAAATGGGCCGCATTAGTAATTAGAAAATTTGTTTTATTAACACCAATAGTGAAACCAAAATGTAATTTCTCGTTATAGTAATTTTGCAAATATCCTCTATCATATCGCTCTTGAGCAATGGATAAATGAGTGACTAAAATTAGCAATAAAGCAAAACGGTATTTTGAAAACAATTTCATTTTGTATTAAAATCTATAATAATATAATTGTGAAAGAATAAAATTAATTAAACTTGATTATTTTATTCCAACATAAATAGTCGCAATCCCAAATGTTAGCGGAATAGCTTTTGTATTTTTAAATCCCGCTTCAGATAATATGTTTAAAAATTTTTCTTCCGAAGGAAAAGCATTTACCGATTCAGGTAAGTAGGCATAAGCTGAATTATCTTTCGAGAAAAGTTTACCAATGAATGGTGTAACATATTTAAAATAAAAATTATATACTTGTTTTATAGGGAAGTTTTTTGGCTTAGAAAATTCAAGAATAACAAGCTTACCATCCGTCTTTAAAACTCTGTAAATATCAAGAATGCCTTTTTCTAAATTTTCAAAATTACGTACCCCAAATCCAACGGTTATTGCATCAAAAGTATTGATTTCAAAATCAAGGTTTTCAGAGTCTCCAAGTTTTAATTCAATTTTATTTTGCAGTCCTAATTTATTAATTTTTTCAACTCCTAGTTTTAACATTCCCTCCGAAATGTCAACACCAATTATCTTTTCAGGGTTTAATTTTATTGCTTCAATTGCAAAATCTCCTGTACCCGTTGCAATATCTAAAATCAGTTTTGGGTTTTGTTCTTTTAATAAGTTAATAGATTTTTTTCTCCATCCCTTGTGAATCCCTAATGATAATAATTGGTTTAGAAAATCATATTTTGGAGCAATGTTGTCAAACATTGAAGCAACTTGTACTTTTTTACTTGTTGCTTGGTTTTTGTATGGAGTAACTACAGTCAATTTAATATTTGATTTAGTGCGAGTGAGTATTCTATAATTGTAAGGATAAAGCTTCTGCGAGTAGTTGTTTTTTGTCAATAGGAACAACACCAATTTTTTCGCAAACAAGTCCTCCTGCAAGATTTGCCAATGTTGCTGTAATTACCGGAGAAACCTTTAATGCTAGGCAAAGTGCAGCAACACTTACGACTGTGTCGCCAGCTCCAGAAACATCTGCAATGGTTCGAATGTGTGCTGGAATCAATGCTTTTGTTTTAGAGCTATTTGTGTAAACACCTTTTTCTGAAAGAGTAATAAGCGCTGTATCTATTTTCTGTTTTTTAATAAAATCTGAAACAATTTTTTCAAGTTCCTTTAAATTAGTGTGATCCAATTCAATTTTTAAACCTTCTTTCAATTCCTTTAAATTTGGTTTAATCATTGTAACTCCAATGTAAGCCATAAAGTTTTTCTTTTTCGGATCTACAATAGTTGGTATATTGTTTTGTTTCGCAAAATCAACCGATTGTTTTATTATTTCAGTATTTATGCAACCTTTATCATAATCTTCAAAAATAACTACGTTTATTTTTTCGTTTATGATAAGTTTTTTTATTTTCTCAATTACTTTTTCTGTATCGTGATTGTTAATTGAATTTTCAATTTCTTCGTCAATACGTAACATTTGATGGTTGTTACCAATTACACGCGTTTTAATTGTTGTAACACGATTTTTGCTTTTTAAAATTCCTTTTGAAGAAAGTTTTTGTTTTTTTAAAAGATCTAAAAAAACTTTTCCGCTATCATCATATCCTATTACTGAGCAAAGTATTGGATTTGCTCCCATAGCTTGAACATTTAAAGCTACGTTTGCAGCTCCGCCTAACCGATTTTCTTTTTTGTTTACTGAAACAATAGGTACTGGAGCTTCAGGCGAAATTCGGTTTACATTGCCCCACATATATGCATCAATCATAACATCACCAATTATAAGTACATTGAGTTTGTTGAACGACTGGAAGATTTGCTGAATAGACATTAGTTCAGTTTTGAGAGTGCTTCTTTTATTCTTTTTACGGCTTCAATTAATTTTTCTTCTGCTGCAGCATATGAAAAACGAATGCAATTATCATCACCAAATGCATCGCCCGAAACCAATGCTATGTTACCTTCCTCAAGTAAAAATAGACTTAAATCGTTAGAATTTTTTATGTGATAGTTGTTATACGATTTTTCGAAATACGAAGAAATATCGAAGAAAATATAAAATGCTCCATCAGGAGTATTTGTTTTTAGTCCTGGTATTTGATTTAATAAATTTAAAACTACATCTCTTCGATGTTTAAATGCATCTCGCATCCCAAAAGTAACAGAAGGGTTTGCTGAAACAGCTTCTAATGAAGCCATTTGTGCAATAGAACAAGCGCCAGAAGTAAATTGTCCTTGCATTTTATCGCAGGCTTGTGCAATCAATAAAGGGGCGCCAATGTAACCAATTCGCCACCCGGTCATTGCAAATCCTTTAGAAACGCCATTTACAGTAATTACTCGATCGTAAATAAAATCAAATTGCGCAATGCTTTCATGTTTATCAATAAAATTTATATACTCATAAATTTCATCTGAAATAACATATAAATCAGGGTATGTAATAATTACTTCTGCCAGTGCTTTTAATTCCTCTCTGTTATAAACTGAACCACTTGGATTACATGGAGTGCTAAACACAATCATCTTTGTTTTTGATGTGATAGCTTTTTTTAATTGTTCGGGAGTTATTTTAAAGTTTGATTCAACAGATGTGGGAATAGTAACAGGGACACCTTCTGCAAGTTTAATTGTTTCAATATAACTTACCCAATATGGAATGGGAACAATCACTTCTTCGCCTGGGTTAACCATACTTAAAATTACATTTGCGATGGATTGTTTAGCTCCAGTAGAAACAATGATTTGTTCGGCAGTATAATTTAAATTATTGTCCCGTTTAAATTTTTCTGAAATAGCTTTACGTAATTCGGCAATACCTGCAACAGGGGTGTAACGAGTAATATTATTGTCGATGGCTCGTTTAGCAGCATCTTTAATAAAGTCAGGTGTGTTAAAATCTGGTTCGCCAATACTTAAACTAATGATATCCTTCCCTTGAGCTTGCAACTCCCTGCTTTTTTTTGCCATAGCAAGCGTTTGCGATTCGGATAAATTATTTATTCTGTTTGATAATTTGCTCATATATCTTAATTTGAAAAGACAAAACTAATAAAATAGTTTTTGATGTAGTCTTATAATGTGATTAGATACCTTAAAAGTCTGACAGGTCTTCTTTTTTATTCGATATTTTTACTAAATATCTATTTTGTTTTATTTTTTTCATTCATCGAATCACTGTTAAAAAAATGTTGATTAATTAGTTTGCGTTTTTTATGTTTGTGAATACAAGTTTAACTAAAATACTAATTCGTAGTTAAAGTTTGTGCGTTCAACTTATTCAATCGGATTAATTGCTAAAATATTACGATATTTAAGCCGTAAAAAATTGCTTTGGTATAATGATTTCAATAAAATAGAATAATTGTTAATTTAAAATTGCATTAATTTCGTATTAAAATATTAAAATTTATGGATCCTTTTTTTCAACTAGCAATGGTTGTTTTACCATCAGTAATTGTATTTCTTACTGCTTATTATTTAGTTAAAAACTTTCTTGATAAGGAAGAACGAAAAAAAATGTTCGACTTAAAACTAGCCAATCAAAATATTTTAACTCCAATTCGATTGCAAGCATATGAGCGAGTGATTCTGTTTTTGGAACGAATAAACCCTAGTAGTTTGGTAATGCGATCAAATAAAGGAGTAAATGCTCTAACTCTTCAAACCGAATTGTTAAAAACTATCCGAAACGAATTTGAACACAACCTTTCTCAGCAAATTTATATGAGTGCTGTTTCTTGGGATGCTCTTGTTAAAGCTAAAGATGAAACAGTTAAAATAATAAATGTAGCAGCCTCAAAAGTTGCGTTCGATTCAACAGGAATGGATTTGGCGCAGGTTGTTATTCAGGTTTCGTCACAGTTAACCGAATTGCCTTCTAAAGCAGCAATCGATTTGATTAAAAAGGAAATAGGAAAAGAATTTTAAAAGTATTCATAATTCGTATTAAAATGCAAGAACAAGAAAGGAAATCTCGATTTTTAACTGATTCAAATATTGAAATAAAAAGAGTCTATTCAAAATTAAATGTTCCAGATGAACAACCTGGTGAATATCCATTTACCCGGGGTGTTCAGCCAACAATGTATCGTAGTAAATTTTGGACTATGCGCCAGTATGCAGGGTTTTCAACTGCCGAAGAATCTAATAAAAGATATCATTATTTGTTGAATCAAGGAACAACAGGTTTGTCGGTAGCATTTGATTTACCTACTCAAATTGGTTATGATAGTAGCCACGATTTTGCTGATGGAGAAGTTGGTAAGGCTGGTGTAGCGATTGATTCATTAAGAGATATTGAAATATTATTCGATGGTATCAAGCTCGAAAATATAACCACTTCAATGACTATTAATTCAACAGCTTCAACGCTTTTAGCTATGTATGTTGCATTAGCTAAAAAACAAGGTGCTGATTTAAAAAAGATTTCTGGTACAATACAAAATGATATATTGAAAGAATATGCTGCTCGCGGCACGTATATTTATCCACCAAAACCGAGTATGCGCATTATTACTGATATTTTTGAATATTGCAGTAATGAAGTGCCAAAATGGAATACTATTTCAATTTCTGGTTATCACATTCGTGAAGCAGGCTCTACAGCTGTTCAGGAATTAGCATTTACACTAGCAAATGGTAAAGCATATTTAAAAGCTGCAATCGACAAAGGGTTAGATATTAATGTATTTGCAAAACGGTTGTCTTTTTTCTTCAATGCACATAATAATATGTTTGAAGAAGTAGCGAAATTTCGTGCAGCACGCCGAATGTGGGCAAAAATCACTAAGGATTTGGGTGCAACAGACCCACGAGCACAAATGTTGCGTTTTCATACTCAAACGGGTGGTTCTACGCTTACAGCTCAGCAGCCTCAAAACAATATTACACGTGTTACAATACAAGCAATGTCAGCTGTTTTAGGGGGGACACAAAGTTTACATACGAATGGATTTGATGAAGCAATTGCTTTGCCAACGGAAGAAGCTGCTCGTATAGCACTTCGTACCCAACAAATAATTGCTTTCGAAAGTGGCATTACTGATACCGTCGATCCTTTGGCGGGTTCTTATTATGTTGAATCGCTTACAAACGAAGTCGAAGCTGCTGCATGGGATTATATTAATCAGATAGATTTAATGGGTGGTGCTATTGAAGCAATTGAGCAAGGTTTTATGCAAAACGAAATTGCCGCCTCTGCATATAAGTATCAATCTGATATTCAAACATCCGAAAAAATTATTGTTAGTGTAAATAAATTTATGGTTGAAGAAAAGCCCATAGAAAATATTTTCACAGTCGATGATTCTATTCGTCAATTGCAAATAAATAAAATTAATCAGATAAAAGCGGAGCGCGACAATGAAAAAGTTTCAGCGCTTTTAAAAATTCTCGATTCCAATGCAAGGGCGAACATTAATTTAATGCCAACTATTTTAGAAGCAGCCGAAAGCTATGCAACTTTGGGTGAAATTGCCGATGTTATGCGCAATGTTTTTGGCGAGTTTAAATAAATGTGCTTAAATGTTAAATTTCTGGAATGAGGTTTTGCACCTAATTATTCATGAATAGCTAATAAAGGTATATGCGTTTGAAATGCCATTTTTTTTGTTTTACTTTCTTTAAATAGTATTGAAAAAAGTGAATGTTTTTTCGGAAGCATAATTAGCATATCTATATTATTATTGTCTATAAAATCGTTTATCCCATAAATAATATCATTATTACCTTGCAAATGAAATGAATGCTCGATTTCTCCAAAAGTATTTTCAAGGTTTATTCCCGATACAGCTTTTTGAAAATCAGGTATTTCAGAAGGATCGATGACATTTAAAATCATTAATTTGGAATTAAATAATTTTATTATTTTTTTTATCTGAGATAAAGCATGACCGTGTTTTATTTTTTCTAGATCAGTTGCTAATGCAATGCTTTGAACTCCTTTAAATTTTGCGTTTATGGGTACTATTAATGTTGGGCAGTCAATATTTTTAATTACACTTGTTGAATTACTACCTATTAATAATTCGCCTAATTTTCCTGCACCTGTAATGCCCATCACTATTAAGTCTATTGATTTTTCATGAACAACATTGTTTATTTCATCTGTAACAAAACCCCATTTAGCAATGCATTCTAGTTCAATCGTGTAGTTAAGTTTTTGTCTTAATTGAGCTTCAAAAGCAATAAGAGCGTTTTGATTTTCTTTTTCTAACTGAACATAATCTATCGAAACAGGCACATCTGCTGGAACAACAGGTATTTGGTAAACATGTAATAATATTACTTTAGATTTGCTCAATTTTGCAATTGATAATGCGTACTTAAATGCATTGATTGATTGCTCCGAAAAATCTGTTGGAGTTAATATGCTTTTCATTTGGATTCGGTTACGAATTTTTATTTTAATAAGTTATTTCTTAAACTAACGAATGGCTATTTTTCCATTACAAATAAAAGTATTGCAATGTTTTTAAAATGTATATGATTTTTGACAGTTTCCTGAATGATTGAATTCATTTTTTGTTCTATTCAAGATAATTAGTTACAAAATTCCAATAGTATAGTTTTTGAAAAAACAGTTATTTGTGAGGTTGTTAAATATATTCAAAAAATGTATTTTTGTATTTGTTAATAAGAGTTATAGATATTGTGATTTGAATATCGTTTCATTTAAAATATAGAAGTGTTAATTTGGATTGTCAAAAAAACAATCTCGATTTTATAAATAAATTCCAATGATTGAAGATAAAATTATTTTAGTTACCGGAGGGGCAGGTTTTATAGGCTCTAATTCATGCGAAGCTTTATTAGAAAAAAACAATAAGGTAATCTGTTTAGATAATTTTTCTACCGGCAGGAAAGAAAATATTCAACATTTATTATCGAATCCTAATTTCACTTTAATTACTGGTGATATTCGTAAATTGGACGATTGTAAGGAGGCTGTAAAAGGAGTTGATTGTGTTTTACATCTTGCTGCTTTAGGATCTGTTCCTAGGTCAATTGTGGACCCAATAACAACTAACGAAGTTAATATTTCTGGATTTTTAAATATGTTAGTTGCTGCAAGAGATGAAAAAGTTAAGCGATTTGTTTATGCTGCTAGTTCTTCAACCTACGGAGATTCAATGGCACTTCCAAAAGTTGAAGATGTTATAGGGAAGCCCTTGTCCCCTTATGCAATTACAAAATATGTTTGTGAATTATATGCCGACATTTTTTATAAAACATACAATATAGATACAATTGGTTTAAGGTATTTTAATGTATATGGCCGAAGACAGGATCCTAATGGAGCTTATGCTGCTGTTATTCCCAAATTTATTTTACAGTTGATGAGTAACGAGTCTCCAATAATAAATGGTAATGGCGAACACTCTCGAGATTTTACATATATTGATGATGTAATACAAATGAATATGAGGGCTTTGGGTACGGATAGTTCCGCGGCCTTAAATACTGTTTATAATGTAGCGTACGGGAAAAGTTCTACCTTAAATCAGTTGGTTGCCAATTTAAAAGAGGGATTGTCAAAATACGATAGTAGAATTGCAGATGTAGAAATAGCATATGGTCCTAATAGGGCGGGGGATATCCCACATTCTTTAGCATCAATTGAAAAGGCGAAAAACAGGTTGAATTATTTACCTCAATACCCTTTGGTTGAAGGGCTTAAAAGTTCTATAAATTGGTATTGGAATAATTTAAAATCATAAAAAAAGCAATGTTTTTAGAGGTGTTGAAATTACATTTAATTTATAGGCTTATATATTAGCTGTTATAGATTTAATTTCTTTAAATTTATTTTACTATTTTTACTTTTCGAGTAGCTAATAAACTTTCTTTTTATAATTTTTTATATGGACATGCTTAAACGAATCTTTTTTTTTCTCATACTAACAATTTTTACTTCATGTGTAAGTCAGAAAGAAATCACCTATTTTCAGCCAAAAGATGTAAGCAATGATATTCAAAAAATAGATATTAAGGAAAGATTTATTGTTAAATTACAGCCTGGAGATATTTTAAATATAATGGTAAATAGTATCAGCCCTGAAGCCAATACTATGTTTAATGTTTTTCCTGTTCAAACTGGTCAAATTAATGTTACAGGTACAGCCACTACACCGCCTATTGGTTTTTTGGTTGATTCTGATGGGTTTATTGCATTGCCTTTAGTAGGTAAAATTCTTATTAGTGGCTTAAGTAGCAAAGAAGCGTCCGACCTTATTAGCAAAAAACTTGATCAGTATTTAGTTCAACCTACGGTAAGTGTAAGAGTTGTTAATTACAAAATATCTGTTTTAGGAGAAGTTAATAGGCCATCGCTGTATACTATTAATAATGAAGTTGTTACTCTGCCTGAAGCATTAAGCTTGGCTGGTGATTTAACAATTTTTGGAAAAAGACAAAACATTCTTGTTATTCGTGAAGTTGAAGGAAAAAAAGAGTTTTCAAGGGTGGATCTTACTAAAAGAGATTTTTTTAATTCACCATATTATTATTTAAGGCCGAATGACATTGTATACGTAGAGCCTGCAAAAGGTAGAATAACAAACACAAGTCGTTCAGTGCAGTTAGCACCAGTTTTTATTAGTGCGCTAACATTCTTAACTTTAGTTGCGGTTAATTTTATTAATCTGACAAAGTAAAGATTTCAAAATACTACTTAAAAATTTAAAATAGTCAATGAATAATTCTCCAGATCAAAATTTTTTTCAAGAAGACGAACAAGAGTCATTTAATTTCAAAGAGGTTTTATTTAAATACCTTTCTTATTGGAAATGGTTTCTAATTTCATTTTCTATTGCACTTACATGTTCATATGTTTACCTAAGGTACCAAACACCAATCTATAAAATAGCTACATCTATTTTAATAAAAGATCAAAAGAAAGGTATGGGTACTGAAGATATGTTGAAACAACTCGATATGTTTTCATCTAATAAGGTGGTCGATAATGAAATTGAAATCCTTAAGTCGTATTCACTTATGGAAAAAGTTGTTACAGACCTTAATCTAAATATTCATTATATTAAAAAAGGGAAAATTCGAGATATTGAATTGTATGACCAAAGTCCTGTATTTGTTAAATTAATTGAACCTTCCGATTTAACTTTTAATTCAATATTGCAAATTGTAATTGATGATGAAAAAAATATAACTCTCAATGGAGTTGTTTATTCTTTAGATAAAATAAATGTTACTCCTTATGGAATTTTTAAATTTAATCTTTCAAATAAAAGTCCTAAATTAAAAAGTGTACAAGTAAAAATAGATCCAATAACTAATACAGCTCTTTCAATCATAGGAGGATTGTCAGTTGAGGCAACAAGTAAAATGTCATCTGTGCTTAACTTAAGTATGGAGAACCCTGTGCCTCAAAAAGGTATTGATATTTTAAACTATTTAATTTCAGTATATGATCGTGCTGCTTTAGAGGATAAAAATAAAGTAGCTTCAAAAACACTTGTTTTTGTTGAAGAGCGTTTGAAGTTGCTCTCAACTGAGCTTATAGCTGTGGAAACAAATGTTGAGGATTATAAATCCAAGGAACGCATTGTAAATCTTAGTGCTGAAGCTCAATTGTTTTTAGAAAGTGTTCAAAAAAATGACCGAGAGTTGGACGAATTAAAAATTCAGCGAAGTATTTTTGAAAACGTAAGAAAGCTGTTGAAAAACAATGAGTTTTCTCAAGAAATGGTTACTGCAACGGTTGGCGTAAGTGATCCAACTTTAAATGAGCTGATAAAAAAACTTGCTGATCTTCAAATTCAAAAGGAAAGACAAAAAAGGTTTGTAAAAAGTGACAATCCTTTAATATTAACCTTAGATGATCAGATACGTAATTTAAAAAATAATATCAATGAAAATGTAGAAAATCTGACTCAGAATCTTAATCTTACATCCATTCAATTAGAAAATCAAAATAATCGATTAGAGTCAATGATAAAAACCATTCCTACTAAAGAAAGGACGTTGGTAACAATAAGTCGTGAACAAGCAATTAAAAGTAATCTTTTTACCTACCTTCTTCAAAAACGCGAGGAATCAGCTCTTTCATTTGCTTCCGAAGTTGCAGATAGTAGAACCATCGATAAGGCTCGTAGCTCAGGGCCTGTTAAGCCTGTTTCAAGAAATATTTATATTCTTTTTTCATTGATTGGTCTCGCTATTCCCTTTCTTACAATTTATTTGATTGACCTTTTTAATGATAAAATTAAACGAAGAAAAGATATTGAAAAGGCTACTCAATTGCCAATATTAGGTGAAATAAGTTTGTCGGATAGCGACGATGCTATTGTTATTGATGGGACTAGTCGAAGTATGATTTCGGAACAAATACGTGGATTAAGAACGAACCTTTCTTTTTTATCAATTGGGAAAGATATTCAAAACATACTTTTTACATCAAGCATGAGTGGAGAGGGGAAATCTTTTGTTTCACTTAATTTAGGTGCTAGTTTGGCATTAACAGGTAAAAAGGTTATAATTCTCGAATTTGATATGCGCAAGCCAAAGCTTAGGTTGGCTCTTAAAATGGAAGAATCTAATGGGTTAAGTAATTATTTGGTTGGCAGAGTTGAAATAAATGAAATAATAAGACCTGTGCCTAATTTTGAAAACTACTTCATTGTTGGATGTGGTCCCATCCCGCCAAATCCGGTTGAATTATTATTGAATGGTCGTTTGGAAGAATTGTTTAAGGAACTTAGGTCGCAATTTGATCACATTATTATTGATGCTCCACCAGTAGGATTAGTTACAGATGCTCAGGTTATAGAAAAACATGCGGATGCTACAATGTTT
>CANCPZ010000038.1 GCA_947380175.1 Bacteroidota bacterium
AGAAATTATTTGCAGACGCCCTAGAATGAAGAATAATTTTTGATGCGTTTATTTTGATTGCTTCCTTTTCCATAAATTCCATTAGTTTTCTTCCTATCCCAAACCCTTGCACATTTTCTTCCACAGCCATATACCTTATTTGAGCTTCATGAGTGGAATTTAATTGCAAACGGCAAACTCCTAAAACTAAATTGTTTTGATTGCAAGCCATAGCGTGGATAGAATCAGCTTCTTGATCATCTTTTTCGCTACCCAATTCACGATTCCAAGGTTTACGTAATATTTTATAACGTAAAAAATAATAAGCCTCAAACTCTTGTAAAGTTTGAGGCTTAATTATTTTAATAAAATCTGAATTCATTCTTATTATGAGAACTATTTAAAAACTAATCAATATAATTCCAAAACTAGAATTTAGAACGATTATATCTGTTTCTTCCTCTCTTATGTAAATATATTTTTTTTGTCGCTGTTATATTTACAAACATATAAGCATCATTATGATTAGAATGTCCTCTAATATTCCCAGCAGTAGTTTGTCCATTTCCTGGAGCATCCCCACCAAATTCTGGAGGCATTCTGTGAAGCGAAGGGTCTGCTAAATAAGCTCCTACTGCACCATGCGCAGCAAGTAATGCATCCTTGTCATAATATGTGGTACTTACATCATCAATGTAATCGGTAAATGTATATCGCATACCAACCTCAACACCAACAGTCCAATCCGAATTTACTGCATTTTTAAAACCTAATCCATATGGAATACAAATAGATATTCTACTATACTTTGCCTTTCCATTTAAACCTTGTCCTTCGGTACCTAAAGGCTGAAGAGCAACCCAAGTTCCTTTGTAATTAGCTTTTGGATTAAAATAAAAAGCACCAACACCAAGAAACAAATAACTTTGGAAATTATAATTCCGCATCCCTTTAACACTTTTAATTTTGTAACGATGCCCAACAGCTTCTTTTGTAAAATACAATTCTACCTGTGAAGAAAGTTCGAAAATATTGGATCTGAAACTTAAATTTCTATTTTTACGGTAAGGTTCTTCTGTTGTTTTGTCGGCACCTGATAATAGTTGATAGTATAAACCACATTTTACTGCCATGCGTTTATTAAACTTGTAACGATAACCCAAAGCAGCTGAAGGACGAGTCATTGAAAATTCAAAATCCTTTACAAAATGGGTGCCTATCTGATTTGCACCACCCAACTCTCCTAAAAAGTTAGACGCTCCAAGTTGAAAAACCCATTCTTTTAATTTTTTATCTCCTTTTGTTGCAAAATGATTTCTACTGGATTTACTAGAGTAACCTTTCATTGCGTTTTGTGAAAAACCAATACTAGATGCAATAAACAGAAATAAAAAGGATATTTTTTTGATCATTTTATAAAACAATTTTAAGCTTAGCAGTAGCAAATATAGAATTTTTTTTAAAAGAATTGTAATTTGTAATATTAAAAAAAGATGAACAAAAAAAGGTTTAAAAATCCGATAATTTAAACGCAACAGTCTTTACCCGCTTTGATAGTTGATTTAAAGCATCCGTTTCTTCTAAAATCAGTGCATTTAAATCATTTGTTTCAAATACTTCTTTTACTGATTTTATTACCCCTGCAGGTACGTTTTTTTTAATGAATTTCTCCATTAAAACAACTGAATCAAGATTTTTTATTTTGGAATTTAAAATTTCAAATAATTCAGTTCTATGTTTTACACGTTCAGGATTTGAACTAAACAATTTATTGGTATTGAGCATTTTTAATTCCAAAATCAAACAAAGTTGCTCAAACTGTTTATTGTTTCCGACAGCCAAAACTATTTTTCTTTCATCTTTGGTCGTGAATATTTCGCCATACGGAGCAATATTGGGATGAAGAGAACCTAAGGATTGAGGATTCTGATTGGTCATCAACCAATTACTTGCCTGATTTGCTAGTGATGTAATTGCTGAATCAAATAAAGACACTGTTATTCTGGATCCTAAGCCAGTTTTGATTTTTTTTATGAGTGCAATTAAAATAGCTTCTTTTAATTGATGTGCTGCAAAAATATCAATTACAGCTAATGGGATTTTTATTGGACCGGATTCTTTAGTACCATTCATAAACATAAAACCTGTTTCGGCTTGTAATACTAAATCATATGCTATGCGAGCATTGTTATTCCCAAAACCTGTTAACTCGGCATAAATCAATTTACCATTTATTTTTTTTAGCGTTTCGTAATCCATTCCATGTTTAATATCGTCACCTGGCTTGTAGTTAGAAATTACAATGTCGGCATCTTGTATTAAATCATAAACTACCTGTTTTTCCTGCTCATTTTTAAAATCTACAAACAGGTGCTTTTTATTCCAGTTTACGGAAGCAAAATAGGTTGATGTATTTGAATCAATATTTTCGCTTTCTAATTTCCAACTTCGGGTAACATCACCATTGGTAGATTTATTTTCTACCTTTATTACTTTTGCACCTAATTCTGAAAAAAACATTCCAACAGCTGGCCCAGCCAAAACATTGGCTAATTCAACAACTTTTAAATCTTTGAAAAATGTATTCATGCTATTTGTATTTTTACCAAAGTTAATAATATGTTATTGTTGGCAATGTGATTAAAATCAATATACCTTAAGTTTACAATATGACTTCAGAAAGTAATTTATTTAAAATTAAAACAATGCGTATTATGCTAATTTTTAGCGTTGTTTTAATGGCCATAAAATTTGTGGCTTACATTATTACTCATTCCAATGCAATTTTAACAGATGCATTAGAAAGCATTATAAATGTTGTAGCAGGAGCATTTGCTTTATTTAGTATTTATTATTCATCACGCCCAAAAGACGAAGATCACCCTTACGGTCACGGGAAAATTGAATATCTGTCAGTAGGCATTGAAGGAGGATTAATTTTAATTGCTGGTAGTGGAATTTTTATAAAATCAATCATGGGCTTTTTTCATCCATCTATTGTGGATTCAATAGATGTAGGGCTTTATATTTCGGTATTTGCTGGCATATGCAATTATATTATGGGTGCATATTTAATGAAAAATGGCAAAACTCACAAATCTTCATTAATGATTGCTGATGGCAAACATTTAATAACTGATACTATTTCAAGTATTGGAATTGTAATAGGATTAGCGATTATTTACTTTACAAAAATGTATTGGCTCGATAATTTAATTGCTATTATATTTGGAATGTATATATTTTATGAAGGATATAAATTATTAAAAGAATCGGTAAACAGCTTATTGGATGAAGCTGATTATGTTCAGTTAAACAATGTTGTTAAAATACTTAATAATAGCAGGGTAGAGAAATGGATTGATATGCATAATCTACGCGTATTAAAATATGGTTCGCATTTACATATTGATGCGCATATTACCTTACCATGGTTCGACAATCTGGAATTATCGCACGCCGAAGTTACTGCTGTTGAAAATTTAATTACAGAAAAATCAGAAGGAGAAGTTGAGTTTTTTATTCATGCAGACCCTTGTCTTCCAATATCTTGTCCTATTTGTTCAATCAAAGATTGTGGTTTTCGTAAACACGAATTTGTAAAGCGCTTGGAATGGAATTTAGAAAATATGTTACCTGATCGCAAACACCGGCTTTAAAGAAGGTGTGCTATAAAAATTGCACGACAGAAGCATTTGTAAATTGTTATTTTAAAAATTACTTTCAATGATTTTATAAAACTAGTTAGCTAAAATTAAAAAGCATTCTTTGATAATTAAGAATGCTTTTTTTTTTCATATTACTTGTGCTCGGGACGAGACTCGAACTCGCACGTCTTTCGACATACGCCCCTCAAGCGTACATGTCTGCCAGTTTCACCACCCGAGCAATACCACAAAGTTAATTTTTTTTATACTCAATGTATCTTTAAAATAAAATACTTTAAGTTTACATTTTAAGTAAGTATAAAAGCTTACTAAATATTTATAATTTGCTTGATAGTTTTGATGATAGTAATCTTATTATTTTGATAAACTCATATTGTATTTTTAATTATATTGAACTAAAGTTAATTTTCAGGTCTTTACAAAAAATAGATAAGGCTAAATTCAATCTTTGTTTTACTAAAAAACAGGGTAAAAAAAAACACCCAATATTTAGCTTCAATATTAGGCTTCATTTCTACTAATATTTTACGATATTTACACCTCAAAAAAAATATAATTTTCATTTAAAAATTAATTAAGAAATGTCAGAAGGAAGGCAAATTATTTTTTCGATGGTAAACGTGAGTCGCACGTTGCCTGCTGGTAAAACTATATTAAAGGATATTTATTTATCATTTTATTACGGGGCTAAAATCGGTATCTTAGGTTTAAATGGCTCTGGAAAATCCACTTTAATGAAAATTATTGCCGGTGTTGAAAAAAATTATCAAGGTGAAATTCATTTTTCTCCAGGTTATAAAATCGGAATGTTAGAGCAAGAGCCTCAATTGGATGATTCAAAAACTGTAATTGAAATTGTTCGTGAAGGAGCTCAAGAGCATGTAAATATTTTGAATGAATATGAAGAAGTGAATAACAAGTTTGCTGAAGAAATGAGTGCTGAGGATATGGATAAATTAATTAATCGTCAGGCAAAATTACAGGATTTAATTGACCAGTTTGATTTATGGAATTTGGATAATCGTTTGGAGCAAGCGATGGAAGCTTTACGTTGCCCAGAAAGTGATGCATCTGTAAAAAACTTATCCGGTGGGGAGCGCAGAAGGGTTGCATTATGTCGATTATTAATTCAGGAACCCGAAATATTATTATTAGATGAACCTACTAATCACTTAGATGCCGAATCTGTTGATTGGTTAGAACAACATTTAAAAAACTATAAAGGGACAGTAATCGCCATCACACACGATAGATATTTTCTTGACAATGTTGCAGGTTGGATTTTAGAGTTGGATCGTGGTGAAGGTATTCCTTGGAAAGGCAATTATTCCGACTGGTTGGAACAAAAACAAAAACGGTTAGCTCAAGAAGAAAAATCAGAAAGTAAACGTCAAAAAACATTGTTGCGCGAGTTGGATTGGGTTCGTCAAGGTGCTAAAGGAAGACAAACAAAGTCGAAAGCCCGTTTGGAGAATTATGAAAAAATGTTGGGTGTTGATGCAAAAACAACAGAAGAAAAATTAGAATTATTTATTCCGAATGGCCCTCGTTTAGGTAATGAAGTGATTGAAGCCATTAATGTATCGAAAGCATTTGGTGATAAGTTACTTTACGAACATTTGAATTTTAAATTACCTCCTGCTGGAATTGTAGGTATTATTGGACCAAATGGAGCTGGTAAAACAACTTTATTCCGAATGATTATGGGTGAAGAAGTTCCTGGTCAGGGAGAATTTAAAGTAGGCTCAACAGTTAAAATTGCATATGTTGATCAATCGCATACAGAGATAGATCCGAACAAAACAATTTATGAAGTACTAACAGGAGGAAATGAAAACATTGTAATAGGCGGCCAAACATTGAATTCTAGAGCATATGTTTCAAAATTTAATTTTAATGGTTCTGATCAAGGTAAAAAAACAGGCATACTTTCGGGTGGTGAACGTAATCGTTTGCATCTTGCTTTAACACTAAAAAAAGAAGCCAATGTATTATTACTCGATGAACCTACCAATGATTTGGATGTAAACACATTACGTGCATTAGAAGAAGGCTTGGAAAATTATGCTGGCTGTGCTGTAATTATTTCTCACGACAGGTGGTTCTTAGATAGAGTTTGTACGCACATCCTTGCGTTTGAAGGTAATTCTAGTGTTTATTATTTTGAAGGCGGATACTCTGAATACGAAGAAAATAGGAAGAAACGTTTAGGAAATATTGAACCGAAACGCGTTAGATATAAAAAATTGACTGTATAATTTAATGGCCCAAAAACCAAGTACTCCAAAAGGCACACGCGATTTTTCACCAAACGAAATGGTGAGGCGTAATTATATTTTTGACACTATCAAACAAGTATTCCAGCGTTACGGCTATCTACCCATTGAAACGCCTGCTATGGAAAACTTATCTACTTTAATGGGAAAATACGGCGAAGAAGGAGATAAGTTAATTTTCAAGATTTTAAATAGTGGTGATTTTAAAGAAGGCGTTGATCTAAGCTTAAATTCAAAACAATTAACGAATAAAATTTCTGAAAAAGCATTAAAATATGATTTAACTGTACCTTTTGCTCGTTACGTAGTTCAACATCAACACGAAATTACGTTTCCATTTAAACGCTACCAAATACAACCTGTTTGGCGAGCTGACAGACCACAAAAAGGACGATACAGAGAGTTCTACCAATGTGATGCTGATGTAATTGGAAGCACTTCATTACTTAATGAAGTTGATTTGGTACAAATGATTGATGAAGTATTTACAACATTAAAAGTTCCTGCATTAATTAAAATAAATAACCGAAAAATACTGAATGGTATTGCTGAAATAATTGGTGAAAAAGAAAAAATTGTTACCATAACTGTCGCAATAGACAAATTAGATAAAATTGGTATAGATGGCGTAAATAAAGAATTACAAGAGAATGGATTAAGCAATGAGGCTATTCAAAAATTACAACCACTAATTGAATTTCAAGGAACAACACTTGAAAAATTAAATTTCTTAAAAAAACTTTTAGCATCTTCTAATATAGGTTTAAGTGGTATTGAAGAGGTAGAATATATTTTTAAAACTATTAACAACTTAAAATTAAACAGTGCCGATATTGAATTAGACATTACTCTTGCCCGTGGGTTAAATTACTATACAGGAGCCATATTTGAAGTAAAAGCAACTATTGGGACATTAACAAGTAGCATTTGTGGAGGAGGTAGATACGATGATTTAACGAGTATTTTTGGTTTATTAAACATGAGTGGAGTGGGAATTTCGTTTGGCGCCGACAGAATTTATGATGTGATGAATGAATTGAATTTATATCCTGAATCGGTTACTGAATCAACAAAATTATTATTTGTAACATTTGGTGAAGCTGAACAAAATTATTGTTTACCTCTTTTATCAATAGTTCGAAAAGCTGGATTAAATTCCGAAATTTATCCAGATGCGAATGCTAAAATGAAAAAGCAAATGAGCTATGCCGATGATAAAAAAATTCCGTTTGTTGTAATTGTCGGTAGCGATGAAATGGAAAGTGGTTTATTAAGCTTAAAAAACATGGCAACGGGAGAGCAAGAAAAAATAAGTATAGATAATATAATTAAAAAAATAAAATAGAAATTTACCACTAAGGTCCTCTCTAAAAAAGGTATTTACAAATTGATATTTTTTAAAAATAAAACTTGGTTCTTTAGAGGTTATAATATAAAACATGCATTACATCACTTCAAAAAAACTAGATTTCGCTTCTATTTCTGAAATCATTTCATCTAATAAAAAACTTGCTCTATCAGAAGAAGCAAAAAATAACATTACGCATTGCCGAGAATATTTAGACAATAAAATGGCAACACATGATGGTCCAATATATGGCATAAATACTGGTTTTGGCTCATTATGTAACATTGTTATTCCAGAGGCAGATTTGGAAAAATTGCAACAAAATCTAGTCATGTCGCATGCCTGTGGAACAGGAGATGAAGTACCAGCAGAAATTGTGAAGTTGATGTTATTATTAAAAATCCAATCATTATCATACGGCAAATCGGCTGTACAATTAAAAACAGTTGAACGCTTGGTTGATTTTTTCAATCACGACATTTTGCCTGTTGTATATCAATTAGGCTCGTTGGGTGCATCGGGCGATTTGTCTCCATTAGCTCACATGTGTTTACCATTATTAGGTTTGGGCGAAGTGCGTTACAAAGACAAAAAACAAAAGGCAAATGACATTTTAAAACAATTGAATTTAGAAACTATCCAGTTAAAATCAAAAGAAGGTTTAGCCTTATTAAATGGCACACAGTTTATGAATGCTTATGGGGTATGGTGCATTTTACAAACTAAAAAATTAAGTATTCATGCTGATATAATTGCTGCTATTTCACTAGAAGGATTTGATGGCAGAATAGACCCTTTTAAACCACACATTCATTCTATTCGTCCTCATAAAGGACAAGTGGCAACAGCACAATATATATGTAAATTACTAGAAGGAAGCGAAATTATCGTTCGTAAAAAAGAGCATGTACAAGATCCTTATTCATTCCGTTGTATTCCTCAAGTACATGGCGCTTCAAAGGATGCTATTGAATATGTAGAGCATGTTTTTTTAACTGAAATAAATTCAGTTACCGATAACCCAACTGTTTTTCCGGATGAAGACGAAATTATTTCTGGTGGAAATTTTCACGGACAACCGTTAGCGCTGGCATTGGATTTTTTAGCAATTGCTTTAGCCGAATTAGGGAGCATTTCAGAAAGACGAACCTATCAATTGATATCAGGATTGCGTGGGCTACCTTCGTTTTTAGTAGCAAAGCCGGGATTAAATTCAGGATTTATGATTCCACAATATACTGCCGCAAGTATTGTTAGTCAAAACAAACAATTATGCACTCCCGCATCTATTGATTCTATAGTAAGTTCGAACGGACAAGAAGATCATGTTTCGATGGGTGCAAATGCAGCAACAAAATGTTATAAAGTTGTAGAAAACTTACAACGTATTTTAGCAATCGAATTGTTTAATGCCTCACAAGCATTGGATTTTAGAAGACCATTAAAATCCTCGGTACTGATTGAAAAAATAATGTTAGATTATCGCAAACAAGTTGATTTTGTTAGTTTCGATAAAATTATGTTTACTGAAATTGAAAAAAGTGTTCAGTTTTTAAAAAATACGTTCTCTATCTCGGAAGTAAACTAAAATTAGTTTCAGAATTGTACCAATTTACCTATTTCTTTCGGCAAACATTTGAAGGCTTTCATCTGCAATGGAAACTCCTTATAAACTTAAGTTTCTCTATTAAAGTTTTATTAAAATAACCCAGAGTATTTTAATATACAAAAATAGCAAGCGAAAATAAAACATTTAAACCTCTATTGTCAATTAATAAGTGTACATTGCTGACCTAATAATTATTAATAAAATTAATCATGCAAAAAGGTACAGTAAAATTTTTCAATGAAACAAAAGGATTTGGTTTCATTACACCAGAATCAGGTGAAAAAGACATTTTCGTTCATTCATCAGGTTTAGTTGACGAAATCCGTGAAAATGACAAAGTTCAATTCGAAGTTGAAAGTGGCCAAAAAGGGCTAAATGCAACAAACGTAAAAGTTATCTAATTTATAAGATATAATTTATAGATTATAATAAAAAAACATGCTTTAGGGCATGTTTTTTTATTATAATTTTTGTGTAATCCTGTTTAGCTTAACTTGATCATTTTTAAAAAATATATTCGAAAATAATTGCTAAAAAAGTTAATTTTGAAGAACTATTTGGAATTTTACAATCTCGTTTAAAATAAAAAAATAAATGAAAAGTATTAAATTAATTTTGGTTGCAGGCATAGCAATATTTATCATATCATGTAGAAACAATGAATCGTCCGAAATAAAGGAGATTGCAAAAGAACCACCTCGTGAACAATATTTGGCACAAATTAAAAAGCTTGAAGCCGAATTACATAATTCGATTGATTTAAATACGCAAACTGCCATAGCAGCTATAAAGGCTTATTCAGATTATGTAATGTTTTTTCCAAACGATTCATTAGCACCTGATTATTTGTTTAAGGTTGGTGAAATTGCAACAGCGATAAAGCAATATCAACAAGCACTAGTCAATTACCAAGTTATAACTGAAAAATACCCTAATTTTAAATACATCCAGGAAAGTCTTTATTTACAGGCATATTTGCTAGATAACTTTTTGAATGATGATGCAAAAGCAAAAATTATTTATGAGCAGGTAATTTTAAAATACCCAACATCCAGTTATGCAAATGATGCGAAAGCGGGAATTAATAATTTAGGAAAATCGGATGAACAATTAATACAAGAGTTTAAAAAGAAAAACGGTCAGAAGTGATTATTAACAAAGGTGACTAATTAAATTCTTTTTCTAACAATTCCCTAAGGCGTTCAGGTGTTAGAGCATGCTTTAAAACACCTTCTTTTACATAAGATATTTCTCCGGTTTGCTCCGAAACTACGACTGCTATAGCATCTGTATTTTCGGTTATTCCAACAGCAGCGCGATGACGCATCCCTAAATGAGCAGGGAAGTCGGCATGTTCGGTTACAGGTAAAACACACCTAGCAGCAATAATTAAATTATCTGAAATAATTATTGCGCCATCATGTAATGGTGAATTTTTGTAAAAAACACTTTCAATCATTCTGGAAGAAACCTGAGCGTTAAGCAAATCTCCTGTTTTAGCATAAAACTTTAAGTCGTTGCCTTTTGTAAGTATAATAATTGCACCCGTTTTACTTTCACTCATATTTTTACATGTCTTAACTATCGCATTTATATCTAGGGTCGTAGCCTTATCTACTTGCCACTTAAAATCAAATAACCCTTTACCAAACTTACCATTTCGAATAGCATCGGAAGTTCCTATAAACAACAAAAAACGTCTTAATTCCTGCTGAAATACAATCAACAAAGCGATAAAACCAACATCAATAAATTTACTCAATAAGCTTCCGAATAGCTGCATGTGTAAAGCTTTTACAAAAAGCCATAATAAATATATCAGAATAATACCTATAAAAATATTGATTGCTACTGTACCTTTTACCAAATAGTAGATTTGATATATAAGAGCTGCCACAAGTAAAATGTCGACAACATCAATCCAATGCAGGGTAATAAATAGATTTACAAACAAGTTTAACATTTTACAGATTTATGAATTTTTTAAATGCTTTTTTTATAATTTACTAATAGAATTTAGATATTTAGCATAAAAGCGCATTATAATCCTCTAAAATACAAATTTAAGTTTTTTATTCACTGATATATTATTTTTAAAAATTACATAAAATAGTATTCTAAAAAAATCTAAAACATTGGCACAATTTACTAAATTGAAAAATATACCTTTTTTAAAAAAAACAAAACACAAATAATACAATACTCAAGCATTTTAATTTAATATTATCAATAAATAAATCCTAGGTTGTTAAAACAATAAAATCGTAATTTTATGGCGATGGAAAATTTTAAAACAAAACTTAATCGTGTAAAAGCATTTATTTTTGATGTAGATGGTGTATTAACCGACGGCTCAATAACACTTATGCCTGACGGAGAACAAGTTCGAATTATGAATATTAAAGATGGTTATGCATTACAACTTGCCGCCAAAAAAGGGTATAAAATTGCGATCATTTCGGGTGGCAAATCCGAAATGGTTCGTAAACGTTTAAATGGATTGGGTATTTTTGATGTTTATTTGGGTTCGCACAACAAAATAGATAATTACAACGAGTTTATTGCAACATACGATATTCAACCTAACGAAATCTTATACATGGGTGATGATTTACCTGATTATGAAGTAATGCAACGTGTTGGAATACCTACCTGCCCGAATGATTCAGCAGAAGAAATAAAAAATATTTCAATTTATATTTCCGATAAAAAGGGAGGCAAAGGGGCAGTAAGAGACGTAATTGAGCAGGTAATGCGTTTGCACGACAACTGGTTTGATACCAAAGGATTTGTTTGGTAATACTTCACATTCATAACTAAAAAAAATGTTTTTATTTATTAAATTAATTCGGATACAGAATCTTTTAATCATTGCATTTACGCAATATGTAATTCGTTGGTGTGTTATTTATCCGATATTAAAAGCTCACAACATTAGTTACAGTCTTCAATTAAACGAATTACATTTCTTTTTATTGGTACTTTCTACAGTTATGGTTGCTGCTGCTGGTTACATCATCAACGATTATTTTGATGTGCGTATTGATAAAATAAATAAACCACAACGATTAGTTATTGATAAAGGAATTAAAAGACGTGTTGCTATGGGCGCGCACACAGTGATAAATATTTTAGCTATCCTTATTGCTAGTTACCTTGCTTACTCAATAGGATCTTGGCGCTTAGCACTCATTCATTTTATGTGCGCATCTGGTTTATGGTTTTACTCCACCACATTTAAACGTCAATTATTAATTGGCAACATTGTTATTGCTTCATTTACTGCAATGGTTCCTTTAATAGTAGCTATTTATGAGGTGTTGCCAGCCTATAAAGCATATGCTCCTATGGAAGAAAATTTAAGCTTTAAACCAATTTGGAATGTAATTTTTGCTATTTCATTTTTTGCATTTTTAACTACGTTGATTCGTGAAATAATTAAAGATATAGAGGACTTTGAAGGTGATATAGAATATGGGTGCAACACCTTACCGATTGTTATTGGTAAAAAATACACCAAACTGATAGTTATTTTAATTTCGTTATTAACAATATTTTGTTTGGCATACCTTCAAATACTTCAATGGAAACACAATCAACTAACAGATTTTTATTATTTCACGATTGCTTTTCAACTTCCATTTTGTTATTTAATCTATAAAACAGCAACAGGTATTTCAAAAAAAGATTTCCATATCGCGAGCAACACTTTAAAATTTATAATGTTAATGGGTATTTGTTACTTATTTATTTATGCACAGTTCATACTATCCCACATACATGCAATTGAATAACCTAAAAAAACACCCTCTAATACTTGCTTCTAAATCACCACGAAGACAATATTTACTAAACGAATTAGGCTTGCAATTTGAAGTGAGAACTAAAGAAGTTGATGAAAGTTTTCCTGCAAATTTAAAAGCACAAGAAATACCACTTTATTTGTGCAAAAAAAAAGCAGACGCATTTAACAATGAATTAAATGAAAATACCATTGTAATTACTGCTGATACAATTGTGTGGATAGATGGCCAAGTATTAAATAAACCAGAAAATTTTGATGACGCCGTGCGTATGTTAAAATTATTATCAGGTAAAATGCATGAAGTTTATACAGGAGTTTGCTTAAGATCAAAAGAAAAAACAAAATCGTTTTATGCATTAACAAAAGTGTACTTTAAAACTCTTTCTCAAGAAGAAATTGAATACTACATTAACAACTATAACCCTTATGATAAGGCTGGTTCATATGGTGCTCAAGAATGGTTAGGTTATATAGCGATTGAAAAAATTGAAGGCACCTATTTTAATGTAATGGGCTTACCAATAAAAGAATTATATGAAGAATTATTAGCATTTAACTTTACATAAGTTAAAATAATATTATTCGATTATTTTTTAGAAAAAACAAAAGCCACGTTAAACGTGGCTTTTACAAAGTATTGAACTTATTTTATGTGAAAATTCGCTAACTATTTTTGTTGTTAAATGATTATTCAATAATAACAACCAAATATTTTGACACACTCCAAAAGTCCTCTGCATTAAGAATAGTTAACTTTTCAGCTTTGCCTTCGGCTCCTTCAATTTTGTATGAACCAGCAGGATGCGTAGTAATTAATTTGGCTTTTTTTGCTCCAAGTATTAAGCTATTTGTAGCTGTAATATCAACTTTAGTAAAATAGTTTTTATTAAAATCATCCTTCATTTTTTGATTTTTCCCTAAACCAATAAAACCACCCTCTTTAGTTAAAACACCATTTTTGATTAACTCTTTAGAAGTACCAAATGCATAAAAAGCAGTATTTAGTTTTTCAGTTTTTATTTCTGACTCTTGTGTTACTTCCTGATAATTAATATTTAAGTTAGTCATTGCTACATTTAATTGCTCCAATTGAGTTTTTAAATCTGCAATTTGTCCATCTTTTAGTTCTATATCAGCTGTTAATCGAGTAATAAATTTTTCTAACTCCGCATTTTTTTTGTTCGATTTATCCAACTTAGATTTCATGGAAGCAATACGTTGCTTGTTTTTATTCATAATATCATACATAGCCTGGATATCGCCAACAATTTGCTCCTGCTTAGTTTTACGTGTTTCAGGATCTTTACTAGCCGCAGAAACTATTTTTTCTTTTTCTTTAATCAAATCTAAATTGTCTTGTATTTCATTAAATCCACGAATGAATGATTGAATACTTGAATCTTGATCGTGTATACGAACCATTTGACCTCCATTAACTGCAGTTAAACTATCTTCAACAGTTAATACACCATCTTGTTTACCACCACCACAGCCAAAGGCGAATGGTAAAAACGCTATTAAATAGACTAATTTTTTCATTTTAATTTTTATATTTTTATATTTCTGCAAATATAGCTTAAATAGAATCATTTGGTAATATTTCACTAAAAAAATCATCGTACATCCATAATAAATGTTTGATTATCAACCTTTTTCTTAAAAAAATATTTCGAAAATAAACTATTAATATTATTGGATAAAGTAATCAACGCTATTGATGTTATATTATTTTTCAAATCATATTTAGAAAAATTAATTCATCTGGTATAACAGCTATTCCCTTATAAAAGTTACATTTGAAATCTATATTATGAATACACCTTCTTATAATAAAAAAAACGACCCTTTTGCAGCTTTAAGAGTAAAGGAGTTTTTATTTTTTTTAACCTCCCGATTTTTTTTAACGCTAGCCATTCAAATGCAAAGCGTTATTGTTGGATGGCAAATATATGAGTACACCAAAGATGTATTTGCACTAGGTATGATTGGCTTAGCTGAAGCTATTCCATTTATTATCGTTTCTTTATTTTCAGGACATGTTGCTGATACTTATAATCGAAAACGCATCATAGTTTTATTTAGCTTCCTTTTAATAATTTGTACGCTAACACTACTCTATTTTTCTTTAACAAGTTCAACTATTATTTCAACTTATGGTGTAACCCCAATTTTCATTATAATAGGTTTTATTGGGGTAGTCAGAGGTTTTTTATCGGCCGCATTTCCTTCATTTATGTCGCAAATTGTACCACGTGAATTTTACACAAACTCATCAACATGGAATAGTACTGTTTGGCACATTGCGTCTGTTATTGGTCCAGCAATGGGAGGTTTTATATGCGCCATTAGTTTTTCGGTTGCCTATGAATTAGATGTTTTATTGATTGCAATTTCAATTTTTCCATTTCTGTTTATTGCTTCAAAACCTTTATTAAAAAAAGTAAAGAAAGAATCATTAAAAGAAAGTTTGTCAGTTGGAATAAAATTTGTTTTTGGAAATCAATTAATTCTAGCGGCACTAACTCTTGATTTATTTGCTGTTTTATTTGGTGGTGCTGTTGCTATGCTACCTGCATACGCAGACAAAATACTACATGTGGGATCAATTGAATTAGGTTTTTTAAGAGCAGCGCCAGCATTTGGTGCAGTATTAATGGCTTTGATAATTGCCTATAAACCACCAACAAAAAATGCGGGTCGTAATTTATTAATTTCGGTTGCTGCATTTGGTATTGCAACAATTTTATTTGGAATTTCTACCAATTATTACTGGGCATTATTTTTCCTTATATTAACAGGATCATTTGACAATGTAAGTGTTGTAATCCGGCATACTATTTTGCAATTATCAACTCCTGATGAAATGAGAGGCCGTGTATCATCTGTAAACAGTATTTTTATAGGATCTTCGAATGAAATTGGAGGATTTGAATCAGGGCTTGCGGCTCGTACAATGGGATTAAAACCATCCGTAGTATTTGGTGGGATAATGACTATTTTAATTGTTTTTGCAACAGCCAAAATAGCACCTAAACTCAGAAAACTGAATTTGAAACATCTTTAATTTCCTCTTCTAAAATTTATCAACTATTTCACAAAAAACATGTTAAGATTTTAAGAACTTGTATAAGCAAACTCAAAAAGTATTATATTTGAAACTTAATGAGCTTTACCTACCCAGCATTTTTAGTTGCGCTTTCAGCAATTTTTATCCCTATTATTATTCATTTATTTAATTTTAGAAAGTTTAAAACAATCTATTTTAGTAATATTCGTTTTTTAAAGGAAGTAAAACAAGAAACACAGGCAAAATCAAAACTTAAACATTTACTTATATTAGCTTCCCGAATTTTAGCAATCAGTTTTTTAGTGTTTGCTTTTGCTCAACCATTTATACCTGTTGAAAATATAAAAAATAGTGTTGGCAGTAAATCAGTCAGCATTTTTATCGATAATTCATTTAGTATGGATGCCATTAATAAAAATGGAACATTATTAGATGAAGCAAAAAAAAGAGCCCAAGAAATACTATCTGTTTATAAAACAAGTGATCATTTTCAATTACTTACAAATGATTTTGAAGGCCGCCATCAACGATTTGTTAACAAGGAAGACTTTTTAGAATTATTGGCTGAAATAAAGATTAGTCCTTCATCCCGAAATCTATCAGAAATTACAAGCCGACAAATGGATATTTTAAATCAATCGGCCGATCAATCGAAAATATCGTTTATAATTTCAGATTTCCAAAAATCTACTATTGATATACCTCAGATAAAAAACGACACCACAATAAACTTCAATTTTATTCCATTAATTGCTACCGAAAAAAACAATATTTACATTGATACTTGCTGGTTCGAAACACCGGTAAGACAATTTAACCAGTTAGAAAAACTTCATGTTATCATTAAAAACAATTCTGAGAAAGCTGTTGAAAATAATTCTATTAAACTATTTATAAATGATATACAGAAAACACCAGCAAGTTTTTCAATAGATAAAGAATCGGAACAAGAAATAATACTTTCGTTTGCTTCAAAAGAAACTGGAATTCAAAATTGCCGAATTGAATTAAATGATTACCCTGTTACATTTGATGATTCATTTTTTTTCAGCTATAACGTTTCAAAGAACATTGAAGTTCTTGCTATAAACAAAGCAGAAATAGCCACGGAACCTATCGAAAGTGTTTATTTAAATAAATT
>CANCPZ010000039.1 GCA_947380175.1 Bacteroidota bacterium
AAAAATTATTGTAACCCTTTTTTTTGAAAAAATAAAGCATCTTTTTAATACAAAAATGGATTTGTATATTTGCGTTATTAAAACAAACATAATGTTATCATTCGACAATACTGAAATTGCTTTTTTAGGCAAAAAAAAATCTGATTTAAATCGTTCATACTGGTTGTTTAAAATAGTATCCAAAAGTTTTATTGTAAATATTGGAAAATCACTTACCACTTTTGCCATTAAAACTCATTTGCCGATAAAGGGGCTTATTAAAGCTACTATTTTTAAACAGTTTTGTGGTGGAGAAACAATTGAAGAGTGTGGAGCAACAATAACAGAATTAGGGAAATATAAAATAGGTACTATATTAGATTATTCAGTTGAAGGCAAAGAATCAGAAAAAGATTTTGATGCATCTACTGAAGAAACAATTGCTACGGTTACTAGAGCAATAAATGACAACAATATTCCATTTTGTGTTTTTAAAGTAACTGGTTTGGCTCGTTTTGGATTATTAGAAAAAGTAACAGCTAAACAAACATTAACCAACGAGGATAAATTAGAATGGGAACGAATCGAGCAACGTGTAAATGCAATTTGCAAAGCAGCGCACGATGCAGGTATTCCTGTTTTTATGGATGCTGAAGAAAGTTGGATACAAGTTGCAATTGATGAAATGTCGAATAAAATGATGCGCCTTTACAATACTCAAAAACCTATTGTTTACAATACTTTTCAGCTGTACCGAAAAGATAGATTATCTTATTTAAAACATTCGCTTGAGTTGGCACAAAACGGAAATTATTTTTTAGGTGCTAAATTGGTAAGAGGTGCATACATGGAAAAAGAAAGAGCACGTGCCAAAGAAAAAAATTACCCTTCGCCAATTCAAAATACCAAAGAAGCAACGGATAAAGATTACGATGCAGCAGTTTTATTTTGTGCTGAACATGTTTCTAAAATTGCAATTTGTGCAGGCACTCATAACGAAGAAAGTTCGATGAAACTTGCTAACCTAATGAAAGAAAAAAACATTGCTCCAGATAATAAAAATATTTATTTTTCTCAGTTGCTCGGTATGAGCGACCACATCAGTTTTAATTTAGCTAATGCGGGTTATAATGTTGCTAAATATGTTCCTTATGGCCCTGTTAGCGAAGTACTACCCTACCTAATTCGAAGAGCACAAGAAAACACATCTGTTAAAGGACAAACTGGACGTGAGTTAAGTTTGATTATTAAAGAAAAAGAAAGACGTAAATTAACTAATAATTAATATGAATTAACAAACCTGATGTTAGATTTACTTATCAATATAATAACACATTTATCTTCTCAACTTAATTATAACCAACCTCATCTTTAGTAAAATCAATTTTGTCGATTTTTAATTTTATAATCAATTTTAAATCTACTTTTACATTTAACCAAATGGTTAAACTTTTTAATTAAATGAAAAAGCTAATAGTTGCAAGTGCTGAAGAAAAAATACTAGAAGCGGCTAAAGATGTATTTATGAAATATGGTTTATATGGTGCTCGCATGCAAGATATTGCAGAAACAGCAAATATAAACAAAGCACTTTTACATTACTATTTTAGAAGTAAAGAGAAATTATTTGATAAAGTATTTGAAGGTGCTCTAAAAAAGTATTTTCAGCAAATGGATGTATTTTCAGACGAATCGCTCCCTATTAAAGAACGAGTTCTAAAATATGTAGATAATCTAATTTCATTTTTATTTGAGTACCCTCAAATGTCTATATTCATTATAAAAGAAGTGAGTATCAATCCAGAATTATTTAAAGAAAAAGTACATGAAATAAAAAAAGGCAAATCAATTGGATTAATTAAGGTTTTAGAAGAGGAAATAGCTGCCTCACGAATCAATAAATTTGATACCGCTATGTTCATGGTTAATTTACAATCGCTTTGCTCCTACCCTTTTATAGCTAGCCCCCTTTTTAAAATTAGTTTAAAAGCTAATGGAAAAGACTGGAACAAAGATTTTAATACAGAAAAATTAAAAGAATCAATCAAAAATTTTGTTGAGTTTACATTCGAAAAAAAATAAAAAAATGAAACGATTAACTATACTACTTTTTACTATTAGCAGCATTTGTAATGCTCAAGGGATTTTATCACTTGATTCGTGCATTCGAATGGCAAAAAAAAATTACCCTCTTATCAAACAAAATAATTTGATTCAAGAAAACGAAAAAAATATTGTAAATGTTGATTCAAAAAACTGGTTACCAAAATTATCGGTTATTTCAAAAGCTGTTTATCAATCCGAAGTAGTTGAATTTTTAGGTAAATCATTTCCTAACGACAATTATTTAGCTGCGCTTAATTTAGAACAAACCTTATTTGATGGTGGTCTAATTCATGAACAAAAAAAACTAGACCAACTTAATGGTGAAAACGATTTATTAAAAAATGAAGTTGAATTATATAAGCTGATTGACAGAATAGATCAGCTATACAGTTCCACACTGCTCACTCGCGAAAGCATTAAAACTTTGTTGATTTACAAAGATGATATCAACAATAAAAAAACGATAGTAACAGCTTCCGTAAAAAACGGAATGACTTTGCAAAGCAACTTAGATGCACTTGAAGCTGAAGAATTAAAAACAGAGCAATCGCTAATCGAGGCTCAAGAAAACATAAAAGCATTGTATCAGTCACTAAGCTTGTTTATCAATAAAATGATTGACGACAATACGGAACTAGCAATGGAGCCAATTATGAATACGAGTAATGGCGAAGAAATTAATCGTCCGGAATTAAAATTATTTGATTCTCAAAAAGCGCTTTTAGAAGCTCGTCATAAATTAACTAACAAAACAGCATTACCAAAAATTGCGCTAAGTGGCGAAGGTGCTTATGGTAGACCTGGTCCAAATTTTTTGAATCAAGAATTACGTTTTTTCGGTCAAGCCGGAATAACTCTAAAATGGAATCTTGGAGCACTTTATACTTTTAATAATGAAAAACAAAATTATGCCATCAGCACAAAAATGGTAGATGTACAAAAAGAAGTTTTTGAATTTAATTTAAAAACAAACCTGCTTTCGCAAAACGCTCAAATAAATTCATTAAAACAAATACTCGAAAAAGATAAATTGATTATTGAAAAAAGAAGCAGCATCAAAGAAACAGCTGCAACACAATTGGCAAATGGTTTTATAACTACTACCGATTATTTAACCGAAGCAAATGCGCACATGCAAGCAGTATTAAATCAAAAAGTGCATGAAATTAAATTAATGAATGCCATCAGTAATTGCAACGCAACAAAAGGAATTAAGAATTTTTAATCACAAAAAAATAATGAAAAATAAAAAAGCTGAAATGGAAAATACAGGTACTGAAAAGAAAAGTAAAAAAAAGTTAGTGATTATTGGAAGTATTTTAGGTACCATACTTACAATAGCAATTATCTATTTTATTAATGCGGCGAATTACGAAACCACCGATAATGCCCAATTAGATGCTGATATTGTACCTATAAAATCAAGTGTTTCGGGATACATTAAAACAATTCATTTTAAAGACAATGAACACGTAAAAAAAGGGCAACTACTAATTACAATTGATGATACGGATTTGAAAACAAAGGTTGCACAAGCGCAAGCTGCTTTGGAAAATGCAAAAGCAAATTTGCTTTCAGTAAAAAGTAATGCAACAGCTGTTAGTGAAAATGCGGATGCATCATCATTAAACTCTTCATCGGTTCAACAAAACATAAATTCTGCGAAAGCCAAATTAACAAAATCGCAAGCCGATTTTAAACGTATCGAAAATATGTTTAATGCAAAAGCCACTACCCAAGCGCAATTTGATGCAGCTAAAGCAGATTTGGATATTTTCCAAGCGCAATACGATGGCGCTGTTAGTCAATATAAATCAGCTACTTTACAATCGCAAGGAATACGCTCACAAGCCGAAGCACAAAAAGCTCAAATAACCTTAGCAGAGGCTATTGTAAAACAACGTGATGCCGAATTAACTTTAGCTCAAACCCAATTGGATAATGCAACGATTGAATCGCCATGTGATGGGATAGCTACTAAACGTGCAGTTGAAGAAGGTCAATACATTACGATTGCTCAACCTTTGTGTTCAACAATTGACAATTCGCACTTATGGGTAACAGCAAATTTTAAAGAAACTCAGGTTAAAAAAATCAAACCTGGACAGAAAGTTGAAGTAAAAATTGACGCCTTCCCTGATATTAAAATAACAGGTAAAGTAGAATCATTTATAGGAGCAACGGGCGCAAAATTTTCCTTATTACCTCCAGATAATTCAACTGGTAATTTTGTAAAGATAATTCAGCGTGTTCCTATACGTATTGAATTAACAGACTATCCAAAAGATCGTACTGATATTTTATTTCCAGGATTAAGTGTTTTTGTAGAAGTAAAAGTTAACTAAATTGAACGCAACATTGCCACCTTTAAAACCAACCTATCCTGTTGGAGCCGAAAAATGGATTTTAATACTAACAGCGATTACTTGTGCTATATTGGAATTAATTGATACCACTGTAGTAAACGTTTCATTGCGTGAAATAAGCGGAAGCATTGGTGCTACAACTACCGAAATAGCATGGGTAGTTACAGCTTACGCTATTTCAAATGTTATCATTATTCCTTTAACAAGTATGCTATCTGATTGGTTTGGTCGAAAAACATATTTCACTGCATCAGTAATCATCTTTACTTTTTCATCCCTTATGTGTGGTTTATCTACTAATTTATGGATGCTTGTTTTTTGGCGTTTTGTTCAAGGCATTGGTGGTGGAGCTTTATTATCTACAGCACAATCTATTATTGTAGGAGCGTTCCCTCCCGAAAAAATAAGTACAGCCAACGCTATTTTTGGAATGGGAATTATTATGGGGCCAACATTCGGACCCGCATTAGGAGGTTTTATTACTGATAATTTTTCGTGGCACTGGATTTTTTTTGTAAACATTCCCATTGGCATTGTTGCAGCGGTATTAGCATGGACATATGTAACGGATATGACAGGAGCCATAAAGCCAAGAAAAATTGATTGGTGGGGAATTGTTTTTCTAATCATGGCTGTAGGATCCATACAATTTGTTTTAGAAGAAGGAGCTTCAAAAGATTGGTTTCAAAGTGATGAGATTACCTTTTTTACATTTACAGCAATAATTGGATTAATAGCATTTATATACAGAGAATTACATATCGATTATCCAGCAGTAAACATAAGGCTTTACAAAAATTACAATTTAGCAATGGGTAGCTTAATGAATTTTATGCTAGGACTATTGCTTTTTGGTACCGTATTTATATTCCCATTGTTTGCACAAATTTCGTTAGGGTGGACTGCCACAGAGACGGGAGCATTTATGATTCCAAGTGCATTATGCACTGCTGTATCGATGCCTATTGTAGGAAAACTTTTAGGAAATGGAAAAAACCCTAAAGTGATTATTCTTATTGGTATCATCATCACATTTGCATTTTTATTTATCATGTCTTTTGCATCACCCGACTCAAGTCAAAATGATTTTTATTTTCCATTTGTATTGCGTGGTGTTGGATTAGCTTTTATGATGTCTCCTATACTTTCTCTTGCTGTAGCAGGGCTTCGAGGGAAAGATATGGCACAAGCTATTGGTTTAGCAAATATGATTCGTCAATTAGGAGGTGCTGTAGGAATTGCTTTAATCAATGTTTTTTTAATTCATAAAAATGCAGAAATCAGAGGAAGTATGATTTCATACATAACAGAATATAACAATACAAGTTCAGACAGAGTAACAGCACTCACTCAAAATTTTATTTCAAAAGGTTACTCATTAGAAGATGCCCAAGTACTTACTTACAAAACATTGGAAGGTGTATTATTTAAACAGCAAGCATTGGTAAGTTACAACCAAGGATTTTTAATGGTTGGATTAGCAATACTTATTTGTATTCCAATTGTATTTTTAATACGATATAAAAAAGGTGTCGCTGCAAAACCTATAGCAGATCATTAACCCAAACATAAAGCCTTTGATTAGATTTTTTTAATATTAGAAATTCTAGAAAACTAAATCTTTTTTTGAATTTGATAGTTATTTCTATCGTTAGAATTTCGGGAAATTAGTTCACCTAAAAAACCTGAAAGGAATAACTGAGTACCAATAACCATTGCAACCAAAGCCAAGTAAAACAATGGTTTATCTGTTACATTACGAGTAGGAATATGATAAGCTGATTTGTAAATTTTTTCGACACTCAGAATTAAGGCCACAATACCACCTAAGAAAAAAGAAATTGTACCCCACAATCCAAAAAAGTGCATGGGGCGTTTGCCAAATTTAGAAACAAATGAAATGGACATTAAATCTAAAAAGCCATTTACAAAACGCTCTATGCCAAATTTAGTTTTTCCGTATTTACGTTCGTAGTGTTGTACTACTTTTTCTTCAATCTTAGTAAAAACAGCCCATTTAGCTATTACCGGTATATAGCGATGCATTTCGCCATACACTTCAATATTTTTTACAAGTTCATTTTTATAAGCTTTCAAGCCGCAATTAAAATCATGTAAATTATTTATTCCACTAGCTTTTCGAGTTGCCCAATTAAAAAGTTTAGTAGGTATTGTTTTAGTAATAGGATCATAACGTTTCTTTTTCCAACCCGATACTAAATCAAAACCATCTGTCATTATCATTTTATATAAATCCGGAATTTCATCAGGCGAATCCTGTAAGTCAGCATCCATAGTAATTACAACTTCACCTTGTGCGGCTTCAAAAGCTACATTTAATGCAGCAGATTTACCATAATTTCTACGAAATTTAATAGCTCTGATATTTGAATTAGCTGCAGCTAAATTTTCAATCACATTCCAGGAACCATCTTTACTGCCATCATCAACCAATATAATTTCATACGAAAATGTATTTTCGCGCATAACGCTATCAATCCAGTTACAAAGTTCTGGTAAAGATTCTTCCTCGTTATATAATGGTATAGCAACTGATATGTTCATATAGAAGGCAAATATATCATTAATTGGAATAAAAAAAACGCTTTAATAAAACATGTTATTGCAAATACAAATAAAATATCTACTTTTGTGCCGGGGTAAGTCTTATACGACCAGCTCCCTTCAACCCTCCAGGTGCGGAAGCAAGCAAAGGTACTAGGTTGAGCGGTGCGATATAAGTAGCTTACCCCTTCTTTTTTTCTGTTAATCCCCTACTCTATTTAATTAATCCTGTTGTAATTTTTGCTGAAAGCAAACATAGAGGAATACTTGGTCCTGGATGCACACTACCGCCGCAAAAATACAAGTTACTTATTTTTTTAGAAAAATTAGGATGCCGCATAAAAGCAGCAAATTTATTGTTTGAACTATTACCATAGATTGCACCAAAAGCACTTGATGTGCGTCCTTCAATCACTCGCGGATCAAAAACCATTTCACATTCTATCATAGGTCGAATATCTGTTTTTAACATTCGATTTATTTTTTTAATCATTTTTTCGCGCGCTTCGTTCACCAGTTTATCCCAATCCTGCCCCGAGTTATTAGGAACATTTATAAAAGAAAACCAATTTTCGCAACCTTCTGGAGCATCTGCTGGTGTATGTTTTGATGTAATATTTAAATAAATAGTAGGATCATCGTAAATTGCTTTTTTTGAAAATATAGTATCAAACTCTTCGCGATAATTTTCACTGAATAAAATATTATGCAAACCTAATTCCTTAAAATTATTTTTTATCCCCCAATAAAAAATAATTCCTGAACTCGATTTAGGCTGGTTCAATGTTTTGATTGGCTTTTTAGCTTGGGGCAATAATTTCTGATAGGTATTATACACATCCATATTGCTTATAACAACATCAAAATACTTGATTTCTTTATCAGTTCGAATGCCTTTTGCTTTTTTATTTTCGATTAAAATTTCACGAACAGGGGTCGAAAAATTAAATTGAACACCTATATCCTTAGCTAAATTAATTAATGATGATGTTATACTAAACATACCACCAACAGGGTAATACGCCCCCTTTTCAATTTCCACATGCGAAATTACGTTAAGCGTAGCGGGTGCTAAATAAGGACTTGAGCCATTATAAGTAGAATAACGATTTAAAATCTGAACCAACTTTTTATCTTTAAAAGCCTTTTCATTAGCACCATTCATAGTATTAAAAGCTCCTATTTTACCAAAATTCAGTAAACCTTTTGCAATGGCTTTTGTAAAATAATTTTTAAACTTATGAAGTGAATTATGTAAAAAAACCTCGGCAGTTAAATCATACATTTCACTTGTTTTATTAAGATAGTGAATGATTTCTTCTTTTTTATCTTTTGTTTTTAAGGCCATTTCTTCAGCATATCGTTCTTTACCATGATAAGCATCTATAAGTTCGCCATCTTCAAAAAAATAACGGTAAACAAGATCAAGTGCATTGTAATTAAAATAATCGCGGGGATTTTTATTTGATAAAATAAATAACTCATCCACAAACTCGGGCATGGTAAAAACAGATGGTCCCATATCAAAGCGGTATCCTTTATTAGACTCCGTAGACAATTTACCTCCGGCAAAAGCATTTGCTTCAAAAACAGAAACAGCATACCCCTTATTTTGCATACGTATAGCGGCAGCAATGCCTGATATTCCTGCTCCAATTATTACACAGGTCTTCTGAATTTCTTTATCCATATATTAAAAAAATAAACATCCAACAACAATGGAAATAAAAACAATCTTGTAGTAACTAATTTATTTCGCAAACAAAACTATTGATTTCATTGGATAAAAAATAGAATATGTAACATAAAAAGAAAACTTTGTTACTTGTAATTAATTGGAGAAAACAAAGTTATATTTGTCGGAGGACAACATTTTTATGAAGCTTAAGACAAAAGTACTGTTAGATACTCCCCCTTTTCTCTTATTTTTAACTTTTAGGATGTTATGGGAGTGTAAATTAAACTATGCTATTTTGATTAGAAATTTATTAATTTTGTGCTCCTTGAATAAAAATAAGAAATCTGTGTAATTCTAAAACATCATCCCCTCATGAAAAAACAACTTACAAACATTTACTTTCCAATCTTAATTGGTATTACTATGTTCTTAGTTTGCTCTGTTAGCAAATTACATGCTCAGGCTCAGCTAATTGAAAAGGTAGAAGCACGCCCAGATGGTATGAGTATTGCTTACGAAAAATACAAGCTACCAAACGGCTTAACCATAATGATACATGAAGACCATTCCGATCCAATTGTAAATGTTCAAGTAACATATAAAGTTGGTTCTGATCGCGAAAGCATTGGTAAATCAGGGTTTGCTCATTTTTTTGAACACATGATGTTTCAAGGATCATCGCATGTAAAAGATGAAGAACATTTTCATTTAGTTTCTGCTGCAGGGGGTGATATGAATGGAAATACAACAAGAGATAGAACGGTTTATTTTGAAACATTGCCAAGCAATCAAATAGAATTGGCATTATGGTTAGAATCTGACAGAATGGGATTTTTGTTAGACTCATTAACTACAAAGAAATTTGAAAACCAACGTGATGCTGTTAAAAACGAAAAAGGACAAGGTGATAACCAACCTTATGGTTTGTTAGACGAGTTAAAAGATCAAACGCTATACCCGTTAAAACATCCTTATAATTGGCCTGTTATTGGTTTTACAGATGATTTAAATAGAGCAAGCTTAGAAGATGTAAAAAACTTTTTTTTACGTTGGTATGGACCAAACAATGCTATTTTAAATGTTTCTGGCGATGTTGATCCGAAAGAAGTTGTTCGTTTGGCAGAAAAATATTTTGGTCCAATTCAATCGGGCCCAGAGGTTAAAAAAATGAAAGTAGCAAATGTTGTTCTTCCTGCCGATAAATACGAAAGCTATAAGGATAATATTTATTTGCCACTTAATTATCGTGTTTACCCTACAGTTCCTCAATTTCATAGAGATGAAGCAGCTTTGGAATTATTAGCTTCAATGATGGGAGATGGTAACAACTCTATTTTTTATAAAAACTTTGTGAAAAGCAAATTGGCTATTCAAGCTGGTGTTGGATACAATGGTGGCGAGTTAGCTGGAGAGTTTACGATGTACGTAATGGCATACCCACCTGATGATTTTAACTTTGCAAAAATGTTTAACGAATTAGATGGTAAAGTAAAAGCTACTATTGATGAGTTTGAAAAAACTGGAATTACTGATGAAGCTTTACAAAGAGCAAAGGCAAAAAAAGAATCAAGTATCGTTGATTTGGCAGCAAGTGTTTCGAGCAAAAGCTATGCTCTTTCAGAATGGGCTCGTTTGGTGGATGGAAAACCTTACAACTTATCTGACGAGTTAGATCGTTATAATAAAGTAACGAATTTAGACATTACGCGTGTTTTAAATAAATACTTAAAAGGTGCAGGAGCAGCAATAGTTGACGTTTATCCTAAAATGGGATCTAAAGATACTGTAAAGAGTTTTAATCCTTATGCTGGTATGCAACTTGGTGCTGACCCAGAATATGCAAACTTAAAATACAATAAAGCTACAGATAATTTTGACCGTGCAATTCATCCAATTAGCACAGCTTCTAAAACACCAAAAGTTCCAGAATACTATACGCACGACATGAAAAATGGATTGCGTGTATTTGGTACAATGGAATCGGAAACTCCAAAAATTGTACTTTACATGGAAATGTCGGGTGGCGATTTAGTGTTGAAGCCTGAAGAATCTAAAAAAATGGGGATTGCATCGCTTACGGCTGATTTACTTAATGAAGGAACTCAAAATTACACAACCGAACAAATCAGCGCTGAGCTTGAAAAACTTGGAAGTAGTATCTCATTTAGCGGTGGAAAAGAAAATACAACCCTTGTTGTTGAATGCTTGAAAAAGAATTTAGATGCTACATTAAAATTGGTAGAAGAAAAATTATTCAAACCACGATTTGATGCTGAAGATTTTAAACGTGTTAAAAAACAATACGAAGAGCAATTAAAGAATGACAGAACTAGCCCTCAAACAATTGCTAATCAAGCTTACCAAAGCATTTTATTTGGCAATTCTCCTTTTGGAATTTCACCAACAGTAAAAAATATTGATAAGCTGGAATTGGCTGACATAAAAGATTATTACACTAAATATTATTCTCCTTCAGTTTCAATTTTAACGATTGTTGGTGATATTTCTGAAAAAGAAATTATGCCTAAATTGGATTTTCTTGAAAAATGGGCAGCAAAAGAAGTTGTTATTAAACCAGTTATGACAGTTCAAGCTCCTCAAGACCCGCAAATTTTTGTTATCAATAAAGATTTTGCTCCTCAATCAATTGTAATGATGGGATATACGTCATTGCCATTTGATGCAACAGGAGATTATTTTAAAAATACAGTTGTAAACTTCCCTTTTGGTGGAGCATTCAATAGCCGTATCAACCTTAATTTAAGAGAAGAAAAAGGATACACTTATGGAATATATTCTGGTTTTTCAGGAGATTCTTACAAAGGTAATTTCACTATTTCAACTTCAGTTAAACGCGCAGCAACAGCAGTTTCTTTGAAAGAAATTATGAAGGAGACTAAAAATTATATCGACAATGGTGTAACGGATGAAGAGTTGAACTTTACAAAAAGTTCGTTGTTAAACAGCGAAGCTTTAAAATACGAAACATCATTTCAAAAAGCCTTGTTTCTAAATAAAATTGGTCGTTATAAATTGAGTAAAGATTTTACAGTTCAACAGTCGCAAATATTAAAAAATATGACGAAAGAAGAGTTTAATCAACAAATCAAAAAATCTTACAAAACTAATTTAGCAATTATTGTGGTTGGAGATAAAGATATTATCAAAGGACAATTAGATAAGATGGCTAAAGATCAATCTGAAACATTAAAATTTGGAAAAATAAAAGAGTTTAGCTTCGACTAAATTTAGAATACTTAAAATTGAATTTTAAAAAACACTATCGAATAAAAAAATAAACAACATGAAAAAAAGTTTAGTATTCATAACCCTTTCTTTGCTAATTTATACAGCATCTGCTCAGCAAAACAATATTCAAAATACCATTAATGCCTTAAAGTATAATGAACTTGATAAAGCAAAAAAAGCAATCGACTTAGCTGCAGAAAACGAATCGACTAGAAATTCAAATAAAATGTGGGCGTTTCGTGGCAAAACATATTTAGCCATTTATGATTCGAAAACATTTAAAAATTTAGATCCAGATGCAGCCATCAAAGCGGTTGCTAGTTTTACAAACTGTCTTAAAGGAGATAAGGATAATATTTACAAAGACGAAGTTACAGGCTTGTTAATTGCTAGTACATTAAGATTATACAATAGCGGAATTGATGCTTTTCATGCTGGTGATTTTAATACGGCAACGGCTAATTTAACTGCAATTTTTGATGTGTTCCCTTTTGATAAAGATAAAACCTTAACAAGAAGTAACATTTCGCCAGAAACGTTAAATAACGATTTGTATTCAATTGCTATGGGAGCAAAAAATCTGCCGGAAGCAAAAAAATATCTTCAAAAATTAATTGATGTTAAATATAAAAGCTCAAAAATTTATATCGACATGAGCAGAATTTACCTTACAGAAAAAGACACCACAAAAGCGCTTGAATATATTGAAATGGGTAGAAATTTATTTGATGATGACATTAAATTAATAAATGCCGAACTTACTTTATATATTCAACAAGGTAAAACAGATGTGCTTTTAGATAAATTAAATAAAGCCATTGAATCATCGCCCGATAATGAATTGTTGCATTATACCCAAGGGTTAGTTTACAAAGACAAAAAAATGTTGGATAAAGCCGAAGCATCTTACAAAAAAGTAATTGAATTAAAGCCCGATCATTTGGATGCTAACTATGAATTAGGTGCCTTGTATTTTAACAGAGCTGTTGAATGGAATAATAAATCGGGCGCTTTGCCGATGAGCGAAACAAAAAAAATGAAAGAATATGATGATAAAGCAAATGCTGAATTTAAAAAATCAATTCCTTATTTTGAAAAAGTGCATGAATTAAACCCTAACGAATTAAGTGTTATTCAATCGTTAATGAAGGTTTATAGAATTACCGGTGATGATGCAAAATTTACTGCTATGAAAGAGTTGTTGGATAAACTCAAGGGTCCTAAAGCAAAAGTAGGTATGTCTAAAGACGAAGTTTTAAAAGTAATGGGACAACCAGAAAAAATTAGCGAAACTCAAACAAGTTCTGGTAAAACTGAATTGCTTTACTATAATAATTTGAAAACGAGTATAAATATTGATGCAAATGGGAAAGTTGATTATATTAATACTAATAAATAAACCTTCATCATTTTCAAACCAATACATTTCATGAAAAAGATTTCAATAATATTATTGTTTATTATAACTGTTTCCAGCGCTTTTTCTCAACAAAAAAAAGTAGTAAGTGCTTGGAAATATTTATCCGATTTTAATGAATCGAAAGATTTAGAATCGTTAAACAAAGCTAAAGAAGCCATTGATATGGCTTCGGAAGATGCCGATACAAAAAACTTACCAAAAACAAATGTGTATAAAGGACAAATTTATTTAACCATTTTTGATAATAACCTTCGTACACAAACCGAAAAACAAAGTGTTTCTGATCCCAATAAAAAAACATTGATTGGCTATCAAAATACACCAACTTCTGAATTAGATATTGCATTTCAGTCATTTACAAATGCAAAAACTGCCGATGTTAAAGGCGCCTACCTTTCCGATATCAAAGCCGGAATGGCGCGAGTTGGAACGCATTTTGAAAACAAAGCAATTGCCGATTACAATGCAAAAAAATACGCTGATGCCCTACCATCGTTTGAAAGAGCATATGAAATAAACGGAACTAAAGATACCAACACACTTTCGAACTGCGCTTTGGTTGCCGAACGTTCGGGAAATTTTGAAAAAGCTAAATTGTATTACAGTAAAATGATTGACGGCAAACAAGGTTCGGGCAATACATTCGCATCGTTGGTAAATGTTTTTTACATGCTAAAAGATACAGCAGCAGGAGTTGAGACCTTAAAAAAAGGTAGACTTGCTTATCCTAACGATATAAATTTATTAACTTCTGAAATTAACTATTATTTAAAAACAAATAATAGCACCGAAGCAATTAATAATTTAAATTTGGCGCTAATTGCAAAACCAACGGATGCTAATTTGTTTTTAGTTAGAGCTATACTGTATGATAATATTGCTAATCCGAAAGATGCTACCGGTAAGGACTTAGCAAAACCAAAAGATTATGCCAATAAATTAGCCTTAGCAGAAGCGGATTATAAAAAAGCAATAGAATTTAAGCCCGATTATTTTGATGCGTTGTATAACTTAGGGGCATTGTATAACAACAAAGGGGCATTTATTGCTAAAGAAGCTAATAAAATTGCGAATGAGGCTAAATACAAAGTAGAAAATGCTAAGGCTACAGAAGAATTTAACAAAGCAATGCCTGTATTAGAAAAAGCATTGCAGATAAACCCAAAAGATAATAACACCTTGTTTGCCTTAAAACAAATTTATTCTCGCTTACAACTATTAGATAAATTAAAAGCTATAAACGAAAAATTGAAGGGCTGATGGCTTCCACCTCGGTCTGGATATTCAAGACGGGGAAATCGAAAGATTTCTCCGTTTTTTTTTGAATATTTTAAAAAAAGAATAACCTAATTGAACTATAAATTATATTTACCTATAGGTATTAGAATATATACGGAACTAGTTGCTTTTTTTATATCAAAAAATCCAATAATACAAAACTAGTTAAGTAAAGTTAAATGTTATAGATAATGCTAAAGACATTAAAATGAACAAAAAAATTTACGTATTTATTTTATTTCTTGGACTTTTCACGACTGGGAAATCTCAACATTGCGGTTGGGATAATTGTTATGCTATTTTGCTTGACGTACGAGACAGTTTAACAAACAAAATTATAAATGACTTAGATATTATATTGACAGACTCTATCGGAAAGCCATATACAAGCAAATGGAATTTTGACAATCATAAAGAAACGTCGATATACCAAGGAACAGACACTTTAAAATTTGGTCAAAACAACGGAAATAATTATCCAGAACACGGTGCATACAATATTCCGATCGGATTAAATAGCTATATGTTATTGGTTTATTATAACAATTACCCAGAATTTAATAAAAATGGAACCGACAAAATATTTATCAAAGACAACAAAGGCCATTATGAAAACATCTCACTAACTTTCGATAAAAATAAAATTGCTCATATGTGTACAAGCAATCCAATTCGACACGATGAAAAAAAGCTTGACGATACAACAATTAAAATTAGATTAAAAAAGAAAAAACAAGCTTACTACAAAGCAACAGAAAGATAAATGCCGTTACAAAAAAGAGCAAAAAAAAAGAGCTAAAATTCGCTCCGCGCCTTACTAATGATAATTGGTTCAATAATATGTTTTTTTATCAATTAAATCCTGTAAAAAATTCCTCAAGACTTACATTCAACGCTTTCAAAATTTTCATAAGAGTATTAAGTTGAATATTAGCACCAGCTTCGTACTTACCATATTGAGGACGGCTAATATCATTCTCATATGCGAAATATTCATAGTTTGTATATCCTGCTTTTTTACGGTAGTACTTCAATCTATCGCCAACCTGCTTTAAATATTTAGCCTCTTCCGACTCTTTTTTTAAAGTTTTTTTTGGGGTTATTTTCTTTGCCATATTATATACTCTTTTTATAGAGTAAATAAATGAAAAGGCTTTTTACTATATTACTACATATTATATACCTCTATATATAGAGTATTTTATATATTTGTAATTATATTATCATAAAGTAATAAACAAAAAACATATGAAAAAACAATTACTATTTATAATGCTCGCCCTTACAGGCTTAAGCATATTTGCACAAGAACAAAAAATAGTACTTGGTGGAAGCAAAAAACTTGGCGGTGCAACTAAATCACAAGAGTTTACACTTCAATGTATAGGGGAGATAATTACGCCAACAACAGATTTAAAATGGAGACCTATTTTAACAAACAAATGTATTGCAAACGAACCTAAAGTTCCAGACTATGAATTGATAGAAAAGCTAAAAGAAGAAAAATTAAAATTGAAGCAATCAAAAAATCGGAATTATAAAAGTTATGACTCTGAACAATCGACACAATCTACTACTCCAATTGTTGGTACAAATTATTTAGGAAATACTAATAGTGAAAATTCTCCTTTAGACAATTCAATCGCAATTTCAGATGGTGGAATTATTGTAAGTGTTGCTAACGCTACTATTGAAATTGATGATATGTCAGGTAATAATTTGTATTATAATGACATCCCCACTTTTTTTAACGATCCAGTTATTACAAATACTTGCGATCCTTTGGTATTATATGATAAGCTGTCAGATAAATTTATATTTTTTTTCCAAGAATGTGCAGGTAACTCTGCTAATAGTTTTTTGTGTATTTGTTTCTCAAAAACAAATAATCCTGCAACTGGAGGTTGGTGGAAATACAAACTTTCTGGAAATCTTTTGTTAGATAATAGTTGGTTCGATTACCCAAAAATGGCAATTTCAAATAATGAATTATATATTACTGGAAATTTATTTTACGATACAGGCGGTTCAAACCAAGCAATATTATACCAAATTCAAAAAGCAGCAGGATATACTGGTGGTAGTTTAAGTTGGCAATATTGGCATAATATATCAGGCTCACCATTTACATTACTTCCTGTTGGTAATGGGCAAGGAGCATCTTTTGGACCAGGTTGTTATTTAGTTGCAACTAC
>CANCPZ010000040.1 GCA_947380175.1 Bacteroidota bacterium
CACCTTTAGAAAACCAAAATGAAACTGGAGAAGGTAATGATGTAGCAAACATCCAGGCAGAAATTGTTATACCTCCATTAAATTGTAAAGTAGCTGAATTAGGGACATTTATATAATTACTTGTCCCATCAAAACTATAGGCATTATTAACATTTCCAAATCTGTCGGTTGTTAATGTTGCCCCATAATTTGTTCCATTATTCCCATTTCCACTGCCATCATTGGCATTTCCATTAAACGGCCACCAGCCAACAAGGCCATTTGTTGGCACATAAGAAGGTGTTTGTGCAATACCACTAATTGATAGTGTCAGTATTGCAATTGTAATTAGTTTTTTCATATTATTTGTTTTAGTGTTTAAACAAATATATAAAATAAATACTACTAATTAGTAGTAACTATTTAGTGGTAACAAATTTGTGGTATTGTTTCTTGTTTTGAGGGTATGAAAAATCCTGTCAAAACAAAAAATAAGAAAACTAAACAAACAAATAAAGATGTTGTGAAACTTGCCAAAAGGTTAAAAGAGTTAAGGGTTGAGAAGGGGTATACCAATTACGAATATTTTGCCTTTGATAATGATTTACCAAGAGCGCAATATGGAAGATATGAAAAAGGTGAAGATTTAAGATTTACTTCCTTGATGAAGGTTATTAAAGCATTTGGAATTTCGCCACAAGAATTTTTTTCAAAAGGGTTTGAATAGTAAAAAACGAATACCGGTTAAAAATAAAACCAACAATAGTTAAAAGTATTGTTGGTTTTAGTATAAAAACGCATCTTAAAAAATGTAGCACTTTTTATTTTATCACGCCAAGTTCTTTACCTATTTTTTCAAAAGCAGCTAAAGCTTTATCGATATGTTCTTTTTCGTGAGCAGCAGAAAGTTGAACTCGAATTCTTGCTTGCCCTTTTGCAACAACCGGATAAAAGAAACCAGTCACATAAATTCCTTCATCCAATAATTTTGCTGCAAATGTTTGCGCTAATTTTGCATCGTATAACATTACAGGAACTATTGCCGAATCGCCATCTTTAATTTCTAAGCCAACTTTTTTAATTCCTTGTTTAAAATAAGTTACATTCCACTCTAATTTATCCCGTAAGGTAGTTGCCTCGCTAAGCATATCCAATACAGCAATTGAAGCACCAACAATATGTGGAGCTAATGAATTACTAAACAAATATGGACGAGAGCGTTGGCGTAATAGTTCTATAATTTCTTTTTTAGCTGAAGTAAATCCACCCATTGCACCACCCAATGCTTTACCTAAAGTTCCAGTAACAATATCCACACGGTGCATTACATTTTTTAATTCAATAGTTCCTCTACCTGTTTTACCAATAAATCCACTGGCGTGACTTTCATCCACCATCACCATTGCATTATATTTATCTGCCAAATCACATATTTTATCCAACGGAGCAACAAAACCGTCCATCGAAAAAACTCCATCGGTAACAATAATCCGGAAACGGTTTTTCTGTGCAGCTTTCAACTGCTCTTCTAAATCTTCCATGTTACAATTTTTATAACGATAACGTTGCGCTTTGCATAAACGCACACCATCAATAATAGAAGCATGGTTTAATTCGTCCGAAATAATTGCATCTTCTTCACCAAACAAAGGCTCAAACACACCGCCATTCGCATCAAAACAAGCAGCATACAAAATGGTATCTTCTTGCCCAACAAAAGCCGAAAGTTTTTGTTCTAACTCTTTATGTATGTCTTGTGTTCCACAAATAAAACGAACGCTACTCATCCCATAGCCATGACGATCCAATGTTTTATGAGCTGCTTCAATTACCTTTGGATGCGATGATAATCCTAAATAATTATTGGCGCAAAAAATAATTACATCCTTGCCATTTACTTTAACAACAGCACCTTGCTCTGTAGTTATAATTCGTTCGCGTTTAAACAAACCTGCTTCATCTATATTGTTTAATTCGGTTTGAAGATGATCTTTGAAATTTCCGTACATAGTTGAAATGTTAAATTGTAAATGTTGAATTATATAAATAAAATTAGTTTTCTAAAATAGCTTTTAAATTTGCCAAGCCTTTATTAAAATCTTTTAAAAGCGAACCAACCATTAAAGGGAATATAAGATTGAATGGTCGTTTAGAATTTCCATACATTACCCACTCTACTTTTGTTTTATTTTCTTCAACGGTTGTGGTAGCAAAATATACTTTATTGGTTGTTTTAAAAGGTTTTTCAAAACGCAATTCCACATCAATGCGTTCACCATCAATAATTTTTTTAATTTCTTGAGCGCCCTTACCAGCTTTTTTTCCTTCCCAGTATGAAATAAAACCAACAGTAGCATCGGTCCCTGTAAACTCTTGTTTCATATTCGGATCCGTCTTATTCCAAACACTCCAATTATTTTGATTTTTTAGTGATTTTAAATATTCGAAAACTTCGTTTTTTGTTTTATTTATTACAATTTCTGCTTTGTGTTCAAAGGCTGTTGGAACAATAAAAGCTAACACAAGTATGATCGCTACAATGCATTCTATAATAGTTAAAACAATCATGATATTTTTTTAAAATTATTAATTCTTTAAAACAAAAATATAGAAAATTTGCTTTAAATTGCGATAATTAAAAAAGTTTAAAACATGAAAAAAATAATGTTACTTGGCTCTGGCGAGCTTGGAAAAGAATTGGTTATAGCATTAAAAAGATTAGGGCAATATGTTATTGCTGTCGACTCGTATAACGATGCTCCTGCGCAACAAGTTGCTGATGAACGTGAAATAATAAACATGCTTGACGGAAATGAATTAGATAGAATTATTGCTAAGCATAACCCCAATATTGTTGTTCCTGAAATTGAAGCCATACGTACCGAACGTTTTTATGATTATGAAAAAAACGGAATAACAATTGTACCAAGTGCAAAAGCAGCAAACTTTACTATGAACCGTAAAGCAATTCGCGATTTGGCAGCAAAAGAATTGGGATTAAAAACTGCGAAATATAACTATGCAAATAGTTTAGAAGAATTAATTTTTGCTGTAAAAAATGTTGGAATTCCCTGTGTTGTTAAACCGTTGATGAGTTCTTCCGGAAAAGGGCAATCAGTTATAAAAACAGAAGCTGATATTGAAAAGGCTTGGAACTACGCACAATCAGGCAAACGTGGCGATTACACCGAAGTGATAGCAGAAGCATTTGTAAAATTTAATTCCGAAATTACCTTATTAACAGTTACACAAAAAAATGGTAAAACCTTGTTTTGCCCGCCCATAGGGCATCGTCAAGAGCGAGGCGATTATCAGGAGAGCTGGCAACCTGCCGAAATAAACCCCGAACTTTTAAAAGAAGCGCAACACATGGCAGCGGAAGTTACAAAAGCGCTAACAGGTTCGGGACTTTGGGGTGTTGAATTTTTTTTAGCTGATGATGGTGTTTATTTTTCGGAGTTATCTCCTCGTCCGCACGATACCGGAATGGTAACTCTTGCAGGAACACAAAACTTTTCAGAATTCGAATTACATGCACGTGCTATTTTAGGATTACCAATTGCCGAAATAACATTGGAGCGGGTTGGTGCAAGTGCAGTAATTTTAGCGGATAAAGAAGGTGTAAATCCCACTTATATCGGATTGGAAAATGCAATGAATCACAATCAAAGTGATATTCGAATTTTCGGAAAGCCAATCACTCGCCCATATAGAAGAATGGCTGTTGCATTAACGTATGATAAAATTGGAAGCAACGTTGATGAGATAAAACTGCGTGCAATGAAGATTGCTGCGATGATTCAGGTTGAATCGAATTAACGTTTTTTCGAAAAACCAGCAAGAGCTGAAGAAAAAAATATGGAAGTTCATTTGAAAATTGTAAATTCATAAAAATAATCACAATGAAACAAAGTGTAACACTAGAACAAATACAGGATTTTAAAGGAAAATATCCTAAGCAACTTTGGTATTTATTTTTCTCCGAAATGTGGGAGCGTTTTTCATTTTATGGAATGCGAGGAATGCTTGTATATTTTATGGTAAACGAAATGATGATGAAGGATGATGTGGCAAACCTGCAATATGGAGCAACTCAGGCCTTTGTTTATGCATTTACTTTTATAGGAGGATTGTTTGCAGATAAAATTCTTGGTTTTAGAAAATCATTATTCTGGGGAGGACTCTTAATGATTATAGGTAGTTGTATACTTGCATTCGATCCAAAAGCATATTTTTTTCTTGGTATCGGTTTTACAATTATAGGAACAGGTTTTTTTAAACCAAACATTTCTACAATGGTTGGAAACTTATATAAAAATGGTGATGCGCGAACAGATGCTGGTTTTTCTTTATTTTATTCGGGTGTTAATTTAGGTGCATTACTTGGAGGTTACTCCTGTATTTACCTTGGTAAATTTTATTCGTGGCATGTTGCATTTGGTTTAGCGGCCATTGTAATGACTATTAGTTTAGTAACTTTTATTTTTACTCAAAAATCATTAGGTCCAATTGGTTTGTCGCCATTAGCGAAAGATGGCGACACAAAAGAAGCCGACAAGTCGAGAAAACTAAAAGAATATTTAACCTATGCTGGATCTTTAGCAATAATTCCTTTTATTATTATTTTGGTTTCTAACCCTGAATATACTGATATATTTATGTATATCATCGGACCTGCTTCACTGATTTATCTTTTTTATGAGATGCGTAATTTTTCTTTATCAGAAAACAAAAAACTCATTGCGGCATTGGTATTTATTATTTTCTCCATTTTCTTTTGGGCATTTTTTGAGCAAAGTGGTGGTTCATTAAGCTTGTTTGCTGCTAATAATTTAACCAACACTGTTTGTGGTATTCCGTTGGATGCAAATGGTGTAAATAATTCTGCAAATTCCCTTTTTGTAATTGTATTTGCCGCACTGGTTGGTATGATTTGGTTGTGGATGAGTAAAAAGAAAATTGAACCAAACACGTTAGTAAAATTCGGTTTAGGCTTTTTGTTTTTAGCTGGCGGCTTTTATGTATTTTATTATACTAAATTTTTTGCCGATACGGATGGTAGAACCTCTTTGGATTTATTTACATTTGGTTGGTTCATTATTACATTTGGCGAATTGTGTTTATCTCCTATCGGGATGTCGGTAATGACAAAATTATCTCCACAAAAAACACAAGCCGTAATGATGGGGATGTGGTTTTTAGCAAGTGCATATGGTCAATATTTTGCAGGTATTTTAGGGGCAAATATTTCGGTGGCTTCAGAAAATGCTACGAATTTCGAAAAATTAATTATTTATGCCGATGGCTACAAACAACTCGCTATATATGCTTTAATTGCAGGTGTTGTAATGATTGCTATTTCGCCATTAATAAAAAAGTTAATGCAGGACGTTAAATAATTTTGGCGACATCTGTTCATATAAACGAATTTTTACAACTAGCGGAAACCCATTCGGTTTTAGATGTTCGTACACCCAATGAATTTAAACAAGGGCATATAATTGACGCCATAAATTTTCCAATATTTACGAACGAAGAGCGTATAGTAATAGGTACCATATACAAAAAAGAAGGCAAGCAACCTGCTGTTTTAAAAGGGTTAGAAATTGTTGGTCCTAAACTTCATGAGTTTGTAAAAGCCGCAATTAAGCTAAATAAGAACAATACATTTTTAGTGCATTGCTGGCGTGGAGGAATGCGAAGCTCAAGCATGGCTTGGTTTTTAGAAACATATGGATTTAAATGCATCACACTTAAAGGCGGATATAAAAGTTATCGAAAACATGTTTTAGAAAGTTTTAACGAGCAAAAAAAAATTGTTGTGCTTGGTGGAAAAACAGGAACAGGAAAAACAATTGTATTGCATGAATTACAAAAACAAAACGAACAAGTAATTGACCTTGAAAAGATAGCGCATCACAAAGGTTCATCTTTTGGAGTATTGGGAGAGTTAGCACAAAACACACAAGAGCAATTTGAAAACGAGTTGTCATTTAATCTTTCGAAAATAAATTCAGAAAAAAAATGTTGGTTAGAAAATGAAAGTAGAATGATTGGGAAAAATAGTATTCCAATTGGGCTATGGAATCAAATGCAAAATGCCATTGTATTTTCAATTGTATTGCCAATGGAAGAACGGCTAAATTATTTGGTAAAAGAATATGGTTTGTTTTCGAAACAACAATTGATTGAGGCGACACAACGTATTGGTAAACGCTTAGGAGGTCAGCATGTAAAACGTGCCATTGAAGCAATTGAAGGAGACGATAACAAAACAGCTTTCGAAATTTGTTTAGTTTATTATGATAAAACCTATAACTATGGTGAAGGGCAACGAACAAAAGAAAAAATTATACATTTTGAATTTGAAAAATTGAATGCTATAGAAATTGCAAAGACAATTATTAGTACATGATTTTTTCTTTGAAAACAAATAATGAAATTATTAAAATGAATTAATTTACCCATGAATAGCGACCCCATTAAACTTACACAATATGCGCACGGTGCTGGATGTGGCTGTAAAATAGCTCCTGGTGTATTAGAGCAAATTTTAAAATCTAATTTTGTTGCACCGCAATATGATAAATTAATTGTTGGAAATGCTAGCAAAGATGATGCAGCTGTATTCGATATTGGTAATGGTCAGGCACTTATCAGCACAACTGATTTTTTTATGCCTATTGTTGATGATGCATTTGATTTTGGAAAAATTGCATCGGCAAATGCAATTAGTGATGTTTACGCAATGGGTGGAAAACCTTTAATGGCAATAGCTATACTGGGTTGGCCAATAAACAAATTGTCTCCCGAATTAGCACAACAAGTTATTGATGGCGCACGAACTATTTGTGCCGAAGCAGGCATACCACTTGCAGGTGGACACAGCATTGATAGTCCAGAACCCTTATTTGGATTAGCCGTTACAGGTATTATTGCTTTGGAAAATTTGAAACAAAACAACAAAGCGAAAGAAGGGGATTTGATTTATATCACAAAAAAAATTGGTGTTGGTATTCTTACAACAGCTGAAAAAAAAGGACTTTTAAAAGCAGAGCACCAAGGTGTTGCTGTTAAACAAATGATGGCTTTAAATAAAATTGGAGAACAATTTGGCACATTAAATTATGTAAACGCAATGACTGATGTTACCGGTTTTGGATTGTTAGGCCATTTAATTGAAATGGCTGAAGGAGCCAATTTAACTGCAGAATTAAGTTATTCAAAAGTTCCGTTAATCGATGATTTAAATTTTTACACCTCTCAAATGTGTGTTCCCGATAATAGTTTCCGTAATTGGAGTAGTTACGATCCTAAGGTTTCGGGCATTACAGGCGATTCATTACTAACCTTGTGTGATCCTCAAACAAATGGAGGTTTACTGATTACAATTGATGAAAAATTCAAAAAGGAGTTCGAACACGTATTGATAAAAGAAGGGTTAAAAGAGTTTGCACAACCAATTGGGGTGATGAAAAACAGAGAAGAAAAAATAGTTTCAATACTTTAAATATTTCAATAGAGTACCTTCTTCTTTCTAGTTAAATTTGGAATCCAATTACAAGCACATCGTCAATTTGTTCAAGCTCGCCTTTCCAATCTAAAAAGTTTTTATGAAGTAATTTCTTTTGCTCATTAACGGGCTTATCGCAGATTTCAGCAATGAATTTTTGCATCGTACCTAACATGTATTTTTTACCTCTCGTACCTCCAAATTGATCGGCATAGCCATCCGAAAAAATATAAATCATATCTCCTTTATCAACTGGTATTGAATGGTTAGTAAACTTCCTTTTTATTTCATTATCCATTTCTAATCCTCCGATCGGAAATTTATTTGCCCTAATCATTTCGAATGCCCCTTGACCTTGTTTGTTTTTTTTAAATATCCATAAAGGACGATTGGCTCCGGCATATTCCAACACACTTCCATTTTCGTTTAAAGAACAAAGTGCAATATCCATCCCATCGCGTCTTTCGCTTTCACTATTACTTTGTTTTAATGCTGCTTTTACACCGGCATGTAATTCATTTAATATTTCGGCAGGTTCGGTAATATTTTTTTCAGTAACAATTTCGTTTAAAATGGTATTGCCAATAATACTCATGAATGCACCCGGAACTCCGTGCCCTGTACAATCTACCGATGCTATAAATCGTTTATTATTCCGTTTCCCAAACCAGTAAAAATCTCCACTAACAATATCTTTGGGTAGGTAAAGCACAAATGCATCATTCAGTTCATTGTATATATTTTTTAAAGGTGGCAATAATGCTTCCTGAATATTTTTAGCATACTTTATACTATCGGTAATATCGTTGTTTTTGGTTTCAATAATTCCTTTTTGTTCTAGTACTTCCTTGTTTATGATTTCCACTTTTTCTTTTTCTTTTCTTAACTGAAAAGTACGGAGCTCCACTTCCTGTTCTAATTCTATCTTTGCTTTTGTAAGGTTACGTGTATGAATAAGGATGTAAGAATAAATGCTGGAGGCAATTATTAAAACAACAAACGAGTAAAACCACCATGTTTTCCACCAAGGAGGAAGCACCGTAAACTTAAATGTAATATCATTCTTATTCCATAGCCCATCATTATTCATAGCCTTTAAATGAAAAATATAATCACCTGCTTGCAGTGATGAATAGGTTGCTTCCGTTTTTGAAGTTGGCGGAAACCAATCTTCATCAGCTCCTTCTAATTTAAACTTGTATTTTACGCTGTTTGGGTTGCTTAGGCATACCCCAATAAAATCAAATGTTATGTGATTTTTGTCGTATGGCAACACTAAATTAACTGGTAAATGAAAAATACTATCAGTGCTTTTTGAATATTTAATTAGATCTTTTTCTGCATTCTGAAAGAATAAGCGAATGCCTGTAATGTGCGTAAGCGCTTCTTGTTTGTTTGTTTTGTTGTGTTTTGGATTATAAATAGCAACACCTTTTATTGTTCCGAACCACAAGTTGCCATCACAGCTTTTAAATTGTGCGTTTCTATTACACTCTATACCTTTTAATCCATCTTCTTTTCCAAAATGTTTTATTTCGTATGTGCCATTTTTATCAAATGTCTGTAGGTTTATTTTGTCTATTCCCTTTCCTGTTCCTGCCCATAAATTACCTTCATTATCCAATACCATCAAATACACCTTGTTGGCTGCAAGTCCATTATTTTGATTGATGTTTTTAAATGTTTTAAAATCATAACTAAATACTCCTTCATCAGCACCAAACCAAAGTGTGCCATTTTTATCTTGGGTGATACTCGACACCCGTTTGTCGGTAAAACCATTTGTTTTGCTGTATTTTACACATGATTTGCGATCATATTTTATTACGCCGTATTCGGTTGCTAACCATAGGTTGTGACTTTCATCTTCAAAAATGCTATAGATGTGAATTGCGTTTTCCTTTGTTTTTAATTTTTCCAGTTCTTTAATCCAGATAAGCTTACCATCTTTCATGTAACACAAACCATTCAGAGTGCCAATCCACATAACGCCCTTATAATCTTTATGTATCGCATAAATATTGTTTTCTGGTAAAGGATTTTCAATTAAACGATAATTTGTTCTTGGATGAATAATATCGTTGGGTAAACCATATTCTAAGATGAAATTCTGAAACGAATGCCCATTATATACACTTAACCCTTCCCTTGTTCCAAAATAAATATTGTTATTGTTGTCCTCGCAGATGGCTTGTACCTCATTATCTACTAATGAAATTTTTCTATCTCCTAAATTTTTACCCATTTTAAAATTAACAATCTTGTTATTCTGAAGCTTGCAAACTCCAAAATCTCTAACTCCCAACCACATGTTTTTTTTTGAATCCTGAAAAACGGAGTTGATGTAATCGCCTGGTAAACTATCTCTTGTACTATATGAAAAGAACGCTTCACCGGAAAATTTTGAAACACCAAATCCATCAGTACCAAACCATAAATCGCCTTCCCTGTCTTGATAAGAGCAATATATATTATTACTTGGTAATCCATTTTTTTCGAAATATTTTTGAAAAACAAATCCATTGTATTTATAAACACCTTCATTTGTTGAAAGCCACAAATTATTTTTAGTATCAACTGTAATATCTGTAAAAGCGAGGTTATCTTGTTTTGGAATATTCACTTTTTCCAACTCGCCTTTTGTATTTATTTTACTGATACCTTGAGTTGTTCCGACAAAAATATTGCCTGTTTTATCTTCGTTGATTGATCTGACTAATGAACCTTCTAATCCTTTTTTCTCTGTATAATATTGAAATTTATCCTGTTGAACATTGTATTTTATTAAGCCATTTCCAAAGGTTCCAAACCAAATATTGCCAGCCTTGTCAGCATAAATAGCAAAAACATTGGACGTGTTTAATAATGAATCCCTATCAAAAGGAATTATTTTATTGTTTAAAAACTGACAAACACCTTTAGCTGTTCCTATCCATACGATGCCTTTATGGTCTTGCAGGATTTTAAAAACCCTAGAATGTGGTAATCCATTTTTTTCTGTAAACTTTGTAAATGTTTTTCCATCATATTCACTCAAGCCTCCATTGGTACCAAAAAATAGTTTCTGATTTTTTAATTCGGCTATTGAAAAAACAACATTGTTTGATAAGCTATCGTTTTCATTATACGTTGTAAATTTATTTCCATCATAACGACTAGCACCACCACCATTAGTGCCAAACCACATGTTTCCATTATGGTCTTGACACATAGATAATACTTGAGCTTGCGCCAAACCATCCTCTACACTAAAATTATGAAAGTCGTAAGTTTGGCCTATAACAGAATGTTTTGCTGAAAGCAAAAACAACAGAGTGATTATTTTGAAATTTTTTTTCACAGTTTTTCTAGTGCGAATAAAGGTATAAAAATTATAGATTAATCAATTAATACGGGCCTAAAAAGAAATAATAAAAAAGTCGTTCTATTTCAAAATAGAACGACTTTGTATAAACATTCGGAATGTTTAAATTAAAACTCAGCTGTTTTAGGAGCTCTTGGAAAAGGTATTACATCGCGTATGTTTGTCATGCCGGTAACAAAAAGCACCAAGCGTTCAAAACCTAATCCAAATCCAGCATGTGGGGCGGTACCAAATTTGCGCGTATCTAAATACCAATATAAATCTTCGGTTGGAATGTGCATTTCATTCATGCGTTTTTCCAATAAATCTAACCGTTCTTCACGCTGCGAACCTCCTATTATTTCTCCAATTCCTGGAAACAGAATATCCATTGCCCTTACTGTTTTTCCATCGTCATTTTGACGCATGTAAAACGCTTTTATTTCTTTTGGGTAATCGGTAAGGATAACTGGTTTTTTAAAATGTTTTTCAACTAAATATCGTTCGTGCTCACTTTGCAAATCAGCACCCCATTGATCAATTATATATTTGAATTTCTTTTTCTTATTAGGTGTGCTGTTTTTTAAAATTTCAATTGCCTCAGTATATGTTAAACGTTCAAAATCATTTGAGGAAGCAAAGTGCAACTTAGCTATCAAATCCATTTCAGAGCGTTCGTCCTGTGGTTTCGATTTTTCTTCTTCTAATAAACGGTTTTTTAAAAAATCCAGTTCATCAGCACAATTTTCCAATGCGTATGTAATTACATATTTTAATAAATCTTCGGCAAGGTTCATGTTATCATTTAAATCATTGAAAGCCACTTCTGGTTCAATCATCCAAAATTCGGCAAGATGGCGCGTTGTATTTGAATTTTCGGCTCTGAATGTTGGACCAAAGGTGTAAATTTCGCCCAATGCCATTGCGGCAAGTTCTCCTTCTAACTGACCAGAAACAGTAAGGTTTGTCGATTTCCCAAAAAAATCTTGTTTAAAATCCACCTTACCTTCTTCGGTTCGTGGTGGATTATCAAAATCAAGTGATGTTACCCGAAACATTTCTCCTGCTCCTTCGGCATCCGATGCTGTAATAATTGGTGTATGCAAATACACAAAACCTCTATCATTAAAAAAACGATGTATTGCAAAAGCCAATGAATGGCGAACTTTGAACACTGCATTAAATGTATTGGTTCTAAAACGTAAATGTGCAATTTCTCTTAAAAATTCTAAACTGTGTTTTTTGGGTTGCAACGGAAATTTTTCTGCATCGCTATCACCTAATATTTCCAGGTGCTTTACCTTTACTTCCACTTTTTGGCCTTTACCTAACGATTCTATAAGCTCCCCAAAAATACTGATAGCAGCGCCTGTAGTTAATCGTTTTAATAACGCTTCGTCGGTGTTTTCAAAATCAACAACTGCTTGAATATTATTTATTGTTGAACCATCATTAACTGCAATAAACTGATTGTTGCGAAATGTACGCACCCACCCTTGTAATTTTACTTCCGAATTATAGGCAGTTGAATTCAACAACTCTCTAACTTTTGTTCTTTTCATAATTTTGGATTGTATTAAAAGTTTAAAGAAAAGCCTTTCAGTTTCCTGAAAGGCTTTTCTTTATTGGTGGGCCCACTTGGAATCGAACCAAGCACCCACAGATTATGAGTCTGTTGCTCTAACCGAATGAGCTATAGGCCCTTTTACAATAAATTGTAAAATTAGGGTGCAAATATAATATATAATTGAGTTTCTGCAACAATTTATAAAAAAACTCTTTTTGGAGGATTCTATAAACAAATTCAAAAAATAAGCGAAAACCACTACTTAACTTGCACATAACTTGCCAATAATTTATAAAAGTTTATGGCAACACTAAAACTCACAATGTATAAACTCAGCATTTATGGAGTTGGCAGAAACTATTTAGCATTTAGGTTAACTAGTAAATGAAATACAATTTTTGTTTTTGATAATATATTTTTGTTTTCGATAATTTATAAATTATCTTTGTTTTATGGTAATAATTACAAAAGCCAAACTAATTGAGTTTTATGAGACTGAACCCAGAGCAAAGGAATCAATACTCTTATGGTATAATAAGGTTTTAAAATCTGACTGGCATGATTTTCATAATATCAAACAAGAATTTAACAGTGTCGATAGTGTTGGTAATGATAGGTATGTTTTTAATGTGGGAGGTAACAAGTATAGGATTGTTACAATGATACATTTTAGTAAAAGAACATTATACATAAGATTTGTAGGCACACACAAACAATACGATAAAATTGACTGTAAAACCATATAACCAATGAAAAATAAAGTAACAAAAAAAGAGTTTGAAGTAGCTGAAAAAAAAATGAATAATTTATTGGCTATCGCTACTAAGAAAGGTGGTTTTAATTACCTAACTAAAAAAGAAAGTGCTGAACTTGATACATATACTAAAACTGTTAAAACGTATGAGGATATGCATTATACAATTGAATTGCCTCAAACAGTACAGGGGTTAATTGAACTAAAAATGTATGAGAATAAGTTGAAGCAGAAAGACCTTGCAAAAATGCTAAATACAACAGACACTAAACTTTCAGAAATTATGCATAACAAAAGAAAACCTAATATTACTTTTTTAAAAGCTATGCATGATATTTTAGGAATTGATGGTAATCTACTTCTAAAGATTGCTTAAAAAATAAAAATGAGTTTTATGGTGATATACCGGAACACGCATTTGAGTTTTATGAGTAAAAACAAAAAACGCATTGCAGACCAAAGGGGTAATGAAAGTAAGCCAAAGACCAAAAAGTGGTTATATTATTCGAGGAGTATATTTAAAATTAAAAAGCCCAAGTTATACAAGGGCTTTTTAATGGCTTAGACAGAATAGAAACCTCTACTCTTTAATTGCTTTTTTAAACACTTTCTCATTCTCAATCTTTATCTCTACAAAGTAAATTCCATTTGGTTGAGTAGATAAATCTATCTCAAATGATGAGTATTGAGTAGTAGAGGATGAGTAAATTCTTTCTCCTAACATATTGTAAACTCCAACTTCTTGAACTTTATTTTTAGTATTCGATATTTGAATTTTGCCATTTGTAGGGTTTGGATAGAGAGAAATTGAATTATCTATATTGTTTTCCTTAATACCTACACCTACCAATGTATTCAAAGTGATTTCGTTGCCATATGCAGTACCAAATGAATTTGAAGCCCAAGCACGAACCTTGTATGTCGTACTTGGTGATAATCCAGTCATAGTACTTGTAAAACTTCCAATGCCACTACCGTCTGAAGTTTTTGCATCGGCTATAGTTGGGCTTCCTGAAGTGTTCCAACAAACCCCTCTTGCAATTACTGAAACTCCTCCATCAGTTGTAATATTTCCACCACTTGATGCAGTATTGCCTGTGATTGAACTTGCAGCAGTAGTAGTTATGTTTATTGATAAAGTATTTACAGTGATTTCGTTACCATAAGCAGTGCCAACTGAATTTGTAGCATAAGCACGAACCTTATATGTCGTACTTGGTGATAATCCAGTTATAGTACTTGTAAAACTTCCAATGCCACTTCCATCTGAAGTTTTTGCATCGGCTATAGATGGGCTTCCTGTTGTGTTCCAACAAACCCCTCTTGCAGTTACTGAAGCACCTCCATCAGTTGTAATATTTCCACCACTTGATGCAGTATAGCTGGTGATTGAACTAGCTCCAGTAGTAGTTAAATTAGGTATGGCAATATTATTTGAACAACCTATTGAATTAGGTGTATTTTTATCTATATCTGTTCTATCGCCTAATTGACCAAAACTATTATCCCCCCAAGCCCATAGAGTTCCATCTGTTTTTATTGCAAGGGTGTGGTCACCCCCTGCAATAATTTCACTCCAATTAGTTGCAATGCCTAATTGAGTAGGAACATTTTTATCTGTATTTGTTCCATCACCTAATGCACCATATAAATTATATCCCCAAGCCCATAGTGTACCATTGGTCTTTGAGGCAAGGGTGTGATTACCTCCTGCACAAATTTGACTCCAATTAGTTGCACTACCTATTTTAGTTAGTACAGTATTATAGTTTGAATTTGTTCCATCTCCTAATTGTCCATTACTATTAGATCCACAAGCCCAAAGTGTTCCATCTGTTTTTATGGCAAGGGTGTGGTAATCACCAGCACTAATTTGACTCCAATTATTATCAGTACCTATTTGAGTTGGAGCATTTATACCCGATGATGTTGTTCCATCTCCTAATGCACCCCAACCATTATAACCCCAAGACCATAGAGTTCCATCTATTTTTAAGGCAAGGGAGTGTTCTCCTCCAGCACTAATTAAACTCCAATTATTATCAGTGCCTATTTGAGTTGGTGCATTTATAGCCGTATTTGTTCCATCTCCTAATTGACCATAAAGATTAACACCCCAAGCCCATAGAGTACCATCTGTTTTTATGGCAAGGGTGTGATTATTTCCAGCACTAATTTGACTCCAATTAGTTGCTGTGCCAATTTTAGTAGGAACATTTTTATCTGAAGTTGTTCCATCTCCTAATTGACCAGAACTATTCATTCCCCAAGCCCATAGAGTTCCATCTGTTTTTATGGCAATGGTGTGGTAACCTCCAGTACTAATTTGACTCCAGTTAGTTGCTGTACCTATTTGCGTAGAAGCATTATTATTTGTATTTGTTCCATCTCCTAATTGACCAAAACCATTATATCCCCAAGCCCAAAGTGTTCCATCTGTTTTTATGGCAAGGGTGTGAAGAGTTCCAGTACTAATTTGACTCCAGCATTGTGCATTTGCATTTATACTAAATGCTAAACTTAAAAAAAGTAATAATTTTTTCATTTTGTTTGTTGTTATTAATATCCCTTTGATTTTTTTAGCTTTAGGTTTTGGCATAGTTTTAAAATTTGTTTTATTTTTTTGTGTGAAATAATTTTATAATTATTAATGTAGCGAAGATAATTAATTTATTCAATATGTGATAATAAAATTCACATAAAGAGAAAATATATTGCACACTATTTATGTGTATTATATCTCCTTTTTATGGAATTTTCGGCCTATGTCAATACATATAGGTAAAATCATTAAAAAGCTTGTAAAAAAGAAAGGAATTAGCGTTACTGATTTTGCTGATAAAATAAACTATTCACGCAGAAATGTCTATGAGATTTTTGCCAGGGAGACTATTGATACTGGATTACTTATTAAAATAAATAAAATATTGGAGGTTAATATTTTTTTGAATTACATTTCGGATTCCGACATTAAAGAAATAAAAAATTCTAAATCCA
>CANCPZ010000041.1 GCA_947380175.1 Bacteroidota bacterium
ATATCCCGGATGAATTCCATCAACTCCAAGTTGTTTACATACTTCAATAATTTTATCACCTAATAAATACGATTGATTAGATGGTGGTGGCCCAATACATACAGCTTCGTCAGCATACCTTACAAAAGGAGCGTTTCTATCTGCTTCAGAAAAAACGGCCACAGTTTTAATTCCCATCTCGCGACAAGAGCGCATAACACGTAAAGCAATCTCTCCTCGGTTAGCTACTAATATTTTGTTCATAAATGTTGATTAATAAATTCTTTTTTATTCAACGATAATTGTCGAATTATAGCAATACTGAAAAATTTGAATTAGTACAAACCTAATAAAAAAAGGTTAAGCTCCCAATTTTCAATCCTTATCTTTTTCGGTTCAGTTTTGCTAAACGATTTTATAAAAACAAGTATGCTGCTTAGAAGAACTTTTTTTTTAGATCTCCAGATCAAAAAACGCGTTTAAATCGAAGTTTTTTTTATGTAATTTCGCGCCACAAACTAAATAAAGTATGAGTAAACAAGATAAAATAAATAGTTTTGATCCTAACGGGTTAGGTGATGCAAATAATAATATTTACGGATTGCCATTTACAACTGATGAGGCCGAAGTAGTTATTATACCAGTCCCATGGGAAGTAACAGTATCTTATAAAGGAGGAACAGCATTAGGCCCTCAGGCGGTTTATGATGCTTCGTATCAAGTAGATTTATTTGACCCTAAAATTAAAGATGCTTGGAAAATAGGTGTTTCAATGGAACCCGTATCTGATGATATTGCAAGCAAAAGCGAAAGTTTAAGACGTAAATCTGAAACATACATTGGGTTATTAGAAGAAGGAGAATCACCTGAAACAAATAGCAAAATGGAAGATATCCGTGTTCAGATTAATGCTGAATGTGTAAAAATGAATCATTGGGTAAAAGCAAAATCACTTTCTTATTTGGATAAAAATAAAATTATTGGTTTACTAGGAGGTGACCATAGCACACCATTAGGTTTAATTCAAGCATTAGCCGAAAAAAATGATTCCTTTGCTATTTTACAAATAGATGCGCACGCTGATTTGAGAGATGCTTACGAAGGTTTTGAATTTTCGCACGCTTCAATAATGTTTAACGCTTTAAAAATACCTCAAGTATCAAAACTTGTGCAAGTGGGTATTCGCGATTATTGTGAAGCCGAATACGATTTAATTAAAAATTCAAACGATAGAGTTGTAACCTTTTTTGATAGAGACATAAAACATAAACAGTATGAAGGTGCCACATGGGCAAATATTTGTAACGAAATTGTAAACCAACTACCTAATATTGTTTATTTAAGTTTTGACATTGATGGATTAGACCCAAAACTTTGTCCGAACACCGGAACGCCAGTTGCTGGAGGTTTTGAATTTGAGCAAATATTAATGTTGATTGAAAAAATTGTAGATTCAGGAAAACGAATTATTTCTTTCGATATCAATGAAGTAGCTCCTGGAGGAGATGAATGGGATGCGAATGTTGGAGCTCGCTTATTATATAGAATAGCAAATATGTCTGCAAAATCGAATTTAAGAGTTTTAACTAGCTATTAGATTTATCAGTTCAACTATGAAAATATTTAACAACATATTTTAAAAAAATTGGATTCAGGAAAATACAAAAAAGAGTTTATCGATTATTTATCAAATTTAATTTCTGAAAAACGCAGAGCTAAATTTGATGAAGTATTAAACTACCGCACAAGACATTTAACAATCGTATTGGAAGATTTGTATCAACCACACAATGCAAGTGCTATTTTACGCTCATGCGATATTTTTGGAATTCAAGACATTCATGTAATTGAAAACAGAAATGTTTATACAGTTAACAGAGATATTGCTTTAGGTTCGCCCAAATGGTTAAACGTTTATAAATACAAAGATGCCGAAAACAATACGCTTGAGTGTATTAATGCATTAAAAGCAAAAGGATATAGAATAGTTGCTACAAGCCCTCACAATACCGATTGTACTATTGAAGAACTGCCTATTGATAAACCTACAGCACTTCTTTTTGGAACGGAATTAACAGGCATTTCGGACACCGTTAGAGAACATGCTGATGAATTTGTAAAAATCCCCATGTTTGGATTTACCGAAAGTTTTAACATTTCTGTGTCAGCGGCTTTATGCCTAAATACATTAACAAACAAACTCCATAAATCAGACATTCAATTTCATTTAAGCGATCTAGAAAAAGAAGAATTACTTTTAACTTGGTTAAAAAATACCATCCGAAAAGTTGATTTAATTGAAAAGAACTTTTACGCAAATAAAATGAATGAATATCAAAACGAATAAGGAAATGTATTTTTATTTCTAAATTATTTTAACGCCAACACATCCGAAATTTCAATCGAATTACTGCATTTAAAATCTCCTAACGGACAAGCTTTATGCCCGTGCAAACCACAAGGGCGACAATTTAGTTTAATTTTAGTTTCCACAATTTTAGCATTATCAGCCAAAGGCCCAAAACCAAATGAAGGAATAGTAGAACAAAAAATCGATGTAGTATGCGCATTCATTGCAGAGGCAATATGCATAGGAGCCGAATCATTTACATAATTCATTGTTGCATCCCGCATTAAAGCTGCCGACTCTAGAAAATTTAATTTCCCGGCAAGGTTTATAATTTTAATTTTGGAATTTATAGAATTCGATTTAATATATTCACATGCTTCTGAATCGGAAGGAGCACCTAGTAAATAAACTATTAAATTTTCAGGTAATTGATTGCAAAGTTCAATCCATTTTTCTTTTGAAAACTGTTTAGTAAACCAAACCGAAGTAGGCGCTATGCAAACATAGGAACTATTTTTATATAGCTTTACGGCCTCAACATTTTGTGCTGATGGATAAAGCTTTGGTTTACTAAAATATTTATCCGTAATGTGTTCTATCAATTGTTGGTTCCGTTCTACTTCATGCTTATTATAAGCAATTTCGTGTTTTATTTTTTTTGTAAATAAAAAAGAAAGCGGATTTTTATCAAAACCAATTTTATTTTTAGCGCCAGAAAAACTTACAATAATGCCCGAACTAGCGAAACGATGAAGATTTATAGCATAATCGTATTTGACAGCTCGAATCTGTTTAACAATAGAAAATAAATTTTTAATCTTGTTATGTTTTTTATCCCATACAAAAACATTTTTTATAGATGGGTGGTTCAACAATAAACCTTCGTTTCCTTTTCGTAAAAGAAAATCAATTTGCGCATCTGGAAAATGCTGATGCAATTTTTCCACAACAGATGTTGCTAAAATCACATCTCCAATAAAAGCAGTTTGTATAACTAAAAATCTTTTCAAAGCTTAATCAATTGAAAATTCAAGCTTAACAGTAATACTAGCTGTTTTATTTTTCGAGGAAGTATTTAAAGCCCCACCCCAGCTATAATCTTCCGAGGAGTTTTGCCCTGTTATTTGAAATATTCCCATATCGGCAAAAGATAAATTACCAATTGATCCTCCCGAATTTTCAGCAATTTTTTCCGCTCTTATTCTTGCATCTTTGGTTGCAGATGCGAGCATTTCAATTTTCAAATCTGCTAGTTTAGTATAATAATAACCTGGGGCTTCCGAATAAAACTCAACACCTTTATCAATCAATTCAGTTACTTCGCGTGATATCAATTCTATTTTATCTACACTTTTTGATTCTATTTGAACTCTTTGTGATAAATTATATCCATTAAAAATATCACTTTCTGTTTCATTTTTATTTTTAACGTGCTCAAACTCCTTATTGATAGTTACTGCACTAAAAACAATTTCTGTTTCAGAAACGCCTTTACCTATTAAATACTTTTTAATAGTTTCCATATCTGATTTTAATTCTGAAAATGCTACTTGTGTGGTCATCGCTTTACGCTGAAAAGAACCACTCCAAACAATTAAATCCGATACAAAATCTTTAGATGCTGCTCCTGTTACATCAATTGAATTGTGTTTTAAATGAGATTTTTTCCAAGCATTTCCAAGTATAGTAGCACAAATAATAATTGCAAAAGCGATGATTAAGGAATTGATAGTATTTTTCATTTTTATATTTTTAGTTTTATGATTTTAAACAGCTACATCATATTCTCTCAAAACATTGTTAAGGGAAGTTTTTAAATCAGTACTTTGTTTACGTTGACCAATAATTAATGCACACGGCACTTGAAATTCTCCTGCTGAAAACTTTTTGGAATAAGAACCAGGAATCACGACAGAACGAGCAGGCACAACACCCTTATATTCTGTTGGCTTAGAACCAGTCACATCAATTATTTTTGTCGATTTTGTGAGTACTACATTAGCTCCAAGTACCGCTTCCTTTTTAACGTGTACACCTTCAACAACAATACAACGTGATCCTATAAAACACCCATCTTCAATTATAACTGGAGCAGCCTGAACAGGCTCTAATACACCTCCTATACCAACCCCTCCACTCAAATGAACATCCTTACCTATCTGAGCACAAGAACCAACAGTAGCCCAGGTATCAACCATCGTTCCAGTATCAACAAAAGCACCAATATTAACATAGCTAGGCATCATAATTACACCTTTTGCTAAATATGCCCCATAACGCGCAACGGCATTAGGAACAACCCTTACACCTAATGCTTCATAATTTGATTTTAATTTCATTTTATCGTGATATTCAAAAATACCAACTTCAATTGTTTGCATTTTTTGAATGGGAAAATAAAGTATTACCGCTTTTTTTACCCATTCATTCACTTGCCAATCATCGCCCTTAGGCTCAGCTACGCGTAATCTTCCTTTATCAAGTAGTTCAATTACTTCACGAATAGCGTTTTGTGTTAAATTTTCTTTTAACAATTCTCTATTATTCCAAGCTGCTTCAATTATTTCTTGCATAAAATTTTATATTGACACAAATATATTGATTATTTATTTTGTTTTTTTTAAGCTTCAATTTCTTTTCATTTAAAAAGAAAGATGATTAATTTGAGTTAGTGTAAAAAGCTAAGCTTTTGTTTTTTTATTACTTTTGTTAAATGGCGAGAATAATGGCTATTGATTATGGAAGTAAACGTGTGGGAATTTCGGTTACAGATCCATTACAAATTATTGCAACAGGTCTTACCACAGTTCATTCGAAAGATGTAGTTGATTTTTTAAAAGATTATTTTTCTAAAGAAGAAGTTGAATGCATAGTTGTTGGTGAGCCTAAACGTTTAAACAATGAACCATCTGATTCGGCGCGTTTTATTGACCCTTTTGTTCTCCATTTAAAACGGACTTTTCCTAAAATAAAAGTAGAAAGAATGGATGAACGATTTACGTCCAAAATGGCTTTTCAAACCATGATTGATAGTGGGTTAAAAAAGAAAGCACGTCAAAATAAAGAGCTGGTTGATGAAATAAGTGCAACTATTATTTTACAAAGTTATATGAATATTATAAAGTATTAATTTACTACCATAGAAATAAAATGATTTTACCAATTGTAGCATATGGCGATCCTGTTTTACGGAAAACAGGTAACGAAATAACAAAAGACTATCCTAATCTTGAAAATTTAATTGCCGATATGTTTGAAACGATGTATAACTCTTCTGGTATTGGATTAGCTGCTCCGCAAGTAGGAAAAGCCATTCGCTTATTTCTGGTGGATACAAAACCTTTTGTTGCAGGCGATAGAGACGAAGATGATGAAGATGAATTTACGACAGAAGAACGTGAGCAATTGGGTAGTTTTTGCAAAGTATTTATTAATGCGAAAATTATTGAAGAAGATGGCGAAAAATGGGCCTTTAATGAAGGTTGCTTAAGTATTCCAAAAATCAGAGAAGATGTTTTACGTAAACCTAAATTACGAATTCAGTATTATGACGAGCACTTTAATTTTTTCGATGAATCATTTGATGGATTAATAGCAAGAGTTATTCAGCATGAATATGACCACATTGAAGGTAAATTATTTACAGATTTAATTAGCCCTTTAAGAAGACGATTGTTGAAAGGTAAGTTAAACGATATTTCGAAAGGGAAAGTGAATGTTACTTATAAAATGAGATTTCCGAATAAATAATACTCACTACTAAATAAATTTATACAAGATGGCGAAATTTTTTATTATAGGATACATGGGAAGCGGTAAATCAACCGTTGGCAAAAGCTTATCGGATATTTTAAATTACGACTTTATCGATTTAGATAGGCTTATTGAAACAGAATACAATCAAACTATTCCTCAAATATTTGCCACAAAAGGTGAAAAGGAATTCCGTTCAATGGAGCACAATACGTTAAAAAAACTTATTAATAAAGACAATGTAATTATTGCATGTGGTGGTGGCACCCCTTGTTTTTATAACAATTTAGAATTAATGAATAACAATGGTAACACCATTTATCTTAAAATAAGTTTGGATACGTTGGTTAAGAGATTAAAAACTGAAAAAGATTCTCGCCCTTTAATTGCCAACAAAACAGATGAAGAATTAAGAAAATTTGTAAACCGACAAATGATAAAACGAGAAGACGTTTATCATCAAGCACAATATATTGTCAAAGGGAAAGAGCTAAATGTTAATGAACTGGCTGTTTTTATAAAAGAACTAACAGGGGCGTAAAAATAAACTATTTGTTTTATATTTTTTTCGGTTAATGTTTGGCAGCATTGCTTTTTTGATAACTAACACCAAAGCCATTTTAAACCTAAACACCATCTATATTTTATTTCAAAATCTTTACAATGGTTTTTAAAATAATTTTAAAATCCGTTACAATGCCTTGATCAACTATATATTTAAGATTGAGAATTAATTTGGCAGGCATAATTTGTTGAATGTAAACCGCTTCAGGATTTTCGGCTTTCCCCAATATTTCATTTTCGTTACTATATTCAATGCTTGCATAATCAGTAATCCCAGGTTTTACGGACAATACTTTTTTTTGCTCATCAGTATACATATCAACATACTTACTAACTTCCGGGCGAGGACCAACTAAACTCATATCTCCATAAAAAACATTTAAGAGCTGTGGTAATTCATCAATTTTATATTTACGAATATAGTATCCCATGCGAGTAATACGGCTATCTCTTCCTCCAACGGTAAGCAATCCGCTTTTATCGGCATTAATTTTCATCGATCGAAATTTGAATAAATAAAAATCTTTACTGCCCTTACCTACTCTAACTTGTTTATAGAATATTCCTCCAGGAGAATCTATCACAATAAGTAATGAAATGATAATCAGGAATGGCAATAAAATAATTAGTCCTACTAAGGAAAAAAATATATCAACTAATCGTTTGAACATAATTTCACAATAAATTATCCAATTACTTTTTGTACCGAAGCAACAACTGCATCAATAACCAATCTAACCAAATCATCAGTTAAATCAACATATACAGGCAATGAAATCTCGCGCGAATAATTATCGAACGTTACTGGATAATTTTTAATATCGTAACCTTTACTTCTATAAAAACTCATCATCGGAACCGGAATAAAATGAACATTTACAGAAACATCGCAATCAAAAATTTCTTTAATAATTAAATCACGCTGCATTTCTGTAATTCCTTTAATACGCAAAGAATACAAGTGATAACAAGATACTTTATCTGCTGATTTATATTCGGGTAATTGCGCCCACTCATATTTTGTTAAAGCAGCATCATATTGTTTATAAATATGCTCACGTGCTTTGGTAGTTATGTCGTCATAACGATTTAATTCAACTAAGCCAATTGCAGCCATTATATCAGTCATGTTGCATTTGTAACCTGCTTCAACAATATCGTATCGCCAGTTTCCCTTTTGAGTTTTAGCTAAAGCATCTTTATCTTGGCCGTGTAAAGTTTTAATACAAAGCGCTTTGTAAACCGCTTCATTATCAAAAGGATCAGGCAAATTTAATGCAACAGCACCACCTTCGGCAGTAGTTAAGTTTTTTACTGCATGAAATGAAAATACAGAAACGTCGGTTAATGAACCTGCTTTTTTTCCTTTATAAATTGCCCCAAACGAATGAGCTGAATCCGATAAAACCAAAATTCGACCTAAAGTGTTTTGTTCATTAGATTGGGCAATAAATTTATTTTTATGTTTTAAAACTAAAGCATTAATATCATCATAATCACAAGTATAACCTCCAAAATCGACAGGCATAATTACTTTTGTTTTTGAAGTAATTGCTTTTTCGATATTTGAAACAGAAACATTAAAATCGTTCGAATTAACATCTACAAAAACAATAGTTGCACCACAATGTTCAACAACATTAGCCGTTGCGGAGTATGTATATGCAGGTAAAATTACTTCGTCTCCTTCTTTAACACCAAACCAACGTAACATAATTTCTAATCCTGCTGTAGCACTATTTAAACACAATGTGTTTTTATTACCACAATATTTGGTGAGTTTTTTTTCAAATAATTTAGTACGAGGACCTGTTGTAATCCAACCTGATTTCAATACTTTAGTTACTTCATCAATTATTTTTTGATCGATATGTGGGGGAGAAAAAGGAATCATCTATTTATAGGTTGCTGGGTGTTAATTGTTCGTTGTTGTTTTTTGGCACTCGATTTAAAAAACATAGCAATGAATTAAAAAATGCATAAAACATTGATCCTGCTTGCACTTCGAGCATCGATTCGGGTAAAAAATTTAAAATTATAATTATTAAAAATAAGAAATAAATAGTGTTATTAGTTTTAAATGCTAAAAATATTGGCAATAAAAGAGTTGCTAAAAAGACAATAAAACCAATCACTCCCAAGGAAACAAACACCTGATAAAACTGATTGTGTGCATTGTATTTATGCTCAAAAGCTGCCACCATACCTTCTTTTTCATATTCTTTAACTAGCTCAGCTTTTGCATCTCCAGTTCCAACTCCAAACAATTTATTTTCTGAAATAACCTGCCCTGCTGCCTTCCAAACCAACATGCGAACTGCTGTACTTTCTTTTTCGGTATTATCTTTTTTAGAACTTGTTACTGCCTCAATGGATCTATTTATACGCCCAGAAAGGGATGGAATGAAATTCATGACAACAAAAACAGATACAGCAATGGTAAAAAGACCTATTACTCCAATAAGGTATTTTTTTCTGCTAATTACAACGTAAATTAAAAAAGCAATATACATTAGTATCATTGCTAACAATCCAATCTTTGATGACAAAAGGACAATCAGTACAGAGAAAAATAAAATAATTAAAAGCGAAATAAAATTTATTTTTTTTGTCGTAGAAAACTGAGAAACTTTAAGATTCATGAGCAACCATACAATTGCTAAATTCATATACATAGAAATATAACTTGGATGAATTAGAAACGAAGAAAAGGGTTCGTAAAAGAAATTCTTTTCTCCTAATGTAATGTATGTGAAAGTGGCCCGCGAAAGCATTATGAATGCAGCTAAAATACAACCACCAATAAGTGAATAAAAAATATTTTTTAGTTTATCGGAATCAATTGGTCTACTAACAAAAATTAAAGGGAACAACAAAATTGATAGCTTAACCTGCAAATCGAAAACACCCGCATCCATATTTTCTGTGTAAATCAAACCTGTTATATGCGACACATAAAACAATATGAATACCAACGAAAGTTTATTTTTAAAAACCGATTGAAACTTGTTTTTAAAATCGCCTTCTACCAACCAATTTAACAGCATCAACGAAATAAAAATAGGCGTAAGTCGTGCAACAGGCAAACTAAAGGTGATTGCCAATGCTAGGTAATAATGTGCCTTTTTATGAAACTCTTGTCGTGCTAAATTCATTGTAAATTAAATCATGGAACAATTAATTCCGGCTTTATGGCTTCAATAAAATTAATAATTCGTTTACGATATGCTTCATTTACACTAGCTATAATAGGTAGATTTATTATGTGCTTAGATGCATACTCTGCAATGCTGTTTTCGCCATATGTATAAAACCATTTTTCAAAATGCTCTTCTATCGGGTGAATAGGAGAAATAAACCATTCGCCCAACTCTACTTTAAACTTTTCAGCCTGCTCAAAAACCCATTTTCTGTTATTTACAAGTATAGAATATTTTAAAAATATATGATTTTCACTAACAGGAATATTGATAGTTGGGAAACCTAAGTTTTCAAATAATTCATTATATATTTTTGCAGATATTCTCCTATCCTGATTAGCTTGATCAATTTTTCTAATTGATTTTACTCCCACTATCGCTTGCACATTTCCACTACCTGTTAAATAATTATTAGGCATATTAGTAGATTCAAGTTCAATACCTGATGATGAGCCCTGTACAATATTAAGTTTGCTTAAAAGCCGATATAACTTTACCAATTGAAAATAAATAAATGGTTTTAAAAAATATTTACGTGCGGTAATTAATAAAGACAACATTATTTCTTCTTTTTTAGAAGGCGTAATTAAATGGCTCGATAATGCTTCAAACTTTACCCTTATTCGATCATCCGTAACAATAGCAAAACCTCCCAAACCTGTTGAAAATGGTTTATTCCATTGAGTCGAAAAAAATGATGCATCGGCTATGGTTCCGTTTTTCATTCCAAAATAACTACCTCCAAAACCATGTGTACAATCTTCGATCAAAATTAAATTATGTTTGTCAGCAATGCGCTTTAATTCATTCAAATCTGGAGCTAAACCAAACGTATTTTGCGCAATAATAGCTTTTGTTTTGGATGTAATTTTTGCTTCAATTAGAGATGTATCAATATTGTATGATTTTGCATCAATATCTACATAAATAGGTTTTGCATTGCAATAAATAATAGCATTTGGAACAACTACACAAGTAAACGCTGGTATAATAACCTCATCTCCATCTTTTATATCATACACTTTTAAAATAGTGTATAAAGCAACTCGTCCTTTATTGAAAAGGAACACGCTATCTGAAGAAACGCCAAGGTATTTAGCTATTTCAAATTTATAGAGTTGCTTATTATTTTCCATTTTTAACTACTGCGTAATTCATCATTTTAAATAACCCGACTAAACTTCCAAAACCATAAGAAAGATGAAGTAAAAATATCGAAATAATTACATAAGGAGCTATTAATATATTCGAATTACTGATTGCAATTTTGATTGAAACTAGAATTAAAAAAAGCATATAAAATATAAATGGGATAATCGCAATTTTTGTAAGTAATGCCAAGGGTGGTAAAAACAACATGTATAATAAAAACAGTAAAGGGATGTAATGCCTTAACGACAATGAATCTAATGCCTTTGTATAATAGGCAGTAAGTATTACCCATAATCCATTTTTGTAATTATTATCAATCAACTTACCAAATGTACCTCTCGAATAATAAACTGAATAAACATCGGGAATCAAATAAATTTTACCACCTGCTCTTTTCAAACGTTTATTTAACTCTATATCCTGATTGCGTTCCAAACGCTCGTCATACAATCCGATTTTATCAAATACTTCTTTGTGATAACATCCGAAAGGAACGGTGTCTGTTTCTGTTGGTTCATTCACACCAATCCGAAACATAGAATTACCAACACCAAAAGGAGTTGATAACGCCAACGAAATAGATTTTGCTTTTAATGTTTTTTCAAATGGTTCGGTATGCCATACTCCACCAACATTATCGGCTTTGAGTTCAAATAAATATTTAACTAATTGACTAACATAATTACTTGGATATGAAGCATGAGCATCTAATCGAACAATAACTGAACCTTTGGACTGTTTTATCCCTTCATTCATTGCAAAAGGAACTGTTTTTTTAGAATTGGTAAAAATGCTAATGTATTTAAATGCAGACGAGTGTGATTTTATCAAATCAACAGTTTTATCCTTGCTCATTCCGTCAATCATCAACAATTCAAAATTATCTAGTCCATAATCCTGTTCAGCCACGCTAGCCATTAAACCAGCAACGAAAAGCTCTTCGTTATAACACGGAACAATAATGGATACAAAAGGAATATTAGTCATTGTAATGCTTTAATAAGTATTGATACGATTGATGAATAAAACCCGCATTGGCTTTATTTTTAAATATACCGGTTGAAGAATGTTCGTGATGCAAAATTTTTAAACTAGGTTCAAAAACTGTTTTCATCCCATTTTTTCTACATTGCTCCCCCACAAATATTTCTTCACCAAATAAAAAAGATGGATACTCCAACACTCCTCCTTTGTTGAAATAATTATTATGGAACACCATAAAAGACCCGTGAATGCCATATATAAAAGATTGCTCAGCGCTTTCATTCTGCTTCGCTTTCTGAATAAAAGATTTCAATTTTGTTTTTACAAAATGAAAAAATAAAAACATATTGTACAGCAACACATTTGAAGAAAAAGCTGAGATTATTTTTATCTTACTTTCGCTGATGCGTTGCTTCATATAAGGATTTTGTTTTTGACCAAGAAAGGTGGATGTTATATCAGGCCCTAAGACTTCGAAATTATTTTCTGACACCCTGCTTTTTAATTTATCTATAAAATCTGTTCCGACAAATTCAATATCTACATTTGAAACAACAACCGCCGCTGGCATTCCGTATTCTTTTAAATATTCTTTCAATCCAATGTTAGCTCCACCAAAATATCCGGAATTTTTTTTTGGATTCAGAATCATTATATCAGGATAGGTATTTTTTAATTGTTCAAATACCATATTATTATTACTTCCATTATCTACAATAACAACATCGACATTCCTTTTAATTAAATCAATACCAAGCTGGTATGCAACAAAATCACTCACTTCGGCTTCGTTGAAGTAATTAATTAATAAAAATACAAGTTTCGTTGTTATCATTATTATTCTATTTCTCGTTTTTGCTTAATCGCCTCCTTAGTTGAATCCCTGCATGAAATAAAAATCTCAAAAGAAAACTTTTTCTCAACACTCTAAAAACGACTAAACCAATTTGATACCAAGTAACATAAGCCATCGATGCTTTAACATCAATCTCTTTAACAACATTATCAAAATCAATAATCGGTTCATTCGTATTACTCTTCTTTATTAAGTCGATATAATATCGATAATCGACATTAAAACCATTTCGAAACCAAGTAAGGTAATCGCCTAAAAAATACTTATGCGAAATTATTTTTTTCTTGATAATTGGACTACCATTTTTGATTAATTCATCAGCCAGAATAAAGGACGGATTAACATCTTTACGTTTGCTATAATTAAAATATCCTCCTAAATTAAGTCCATTTTTTAATATGTGTTCGCTCAAGCCTATTTCATAATTCAAAATAATTCCTTTGTATGTATTTTTAATTCCGTTTACTTTAAAATAATCCCGAACAAATGGAATCGCCCTTTTATTTATAACAAGAAAATACGACTGAATATGCAATGAGATTTTCCCTGTTTCAATCATCCCCATATAATCCAGAGATGAGCTATTTGCCCAGTCGAAAAAAGGGTTTAAACTTTTAAACAAAACACAGGAATCATTTATTAAACCAATTCTCTCGTAGCCTATTTTATCAAATTCAGAAAGGGCTTTGTACCACATTCCAAAATCCATCCCCTCGTTATCGTACAATCGCACTTGAATATTTTTTTTTGAAAGAAAGTCGTACTCTGAATCAGCTAAATCTTTTTTATTGGTCAATAAAACTACTTCTGTAAAATGAATAGCAAGTTCTTCCAGATAATACTTTACGTAATACGGTATTTGGTTACCAGAAAAATAACTACTGAAAAAACAGATCGACTTCATATGTATCTTTCTAATATACCATTCCAATGCTGAGCAATTGTAGCCGAATCGAACTCCTTTGCTCTTTCCAATTGTTTTGTTTTATCAACTATATAAACTCCATCCATGAAATGAATCATTTCGGTTGCCATCAAAACAGCATTATTCTTTTTTTCTACAATTTTACCGATATCATTTTTTAAAATTTCAAGAACTCCCCCACAATTTTGAGTTACTATAGGTAATCCAAGCAATAAAGCTTCCACAGTAACCAACGAAAATGATTCTTTATTCGAAGTTAGAACAAACCCATCAGCACTAGAAAAATAACGATAATATTCATCAGCAACATCGCCTAACCAAATAATTTTTTCTTTCAATAAAGCTGAATCGGTTTCATTAATACACTGCTTCTCAAAACTTTTATTTGCAGTACCGCCTATCCAAAGAAATTTCACATTATTCTTTTTTTTCAATAATTCTTTAGCAATTTCAATAAACAGAAATGGATTTTTATTTTCATCCAAAGACCCGCTCATTACCCACAGAAAGGTAGTTTCATCAACATTTAACTTTTTTCTATATTTTTTATAATCACCAGCATTTGGTTTTATTGCGCTTGTTTCAACACTCGGGTAACAAATTTCAATATTTTTAATTCTACCAAATTTCTTGATGACAGCTGCGCTTGCCTGTGAATTGGCAATTATTAATTCTGGATATGCTACTAATCTTTGAATTTGTTTTTCATCCAACTGCACATACATTTGTTCCAATTCATGAATATGGACAACCGTTTTTATTTTATGTTGCTCTGCATAATCAAGTATTTCGGGTAAAATAATTGTATTTATATAAAATGTGGTTTGTTTTGAATTCGATAATTTAAGTACTGTATTTAACTTAATTGCCAACCTTGTTTTTATTCTGCTATAATATGTTCTGCTTATTTTACCTGAGGATAGAGTATCCTTTTTAATTTGCAGCAAAACCTTATCAAACAAGACACCTTTCACTCTAGAAATTAGTTTAATTTGAAATTCAGAATTGATATATTGCAATAAATTTATTAATGCTATCTCCGAACCTTTGCGATCAAGAGAAGGTGTTATAAATGTAATTGTTTTATTTATTTTTTTGTTCAACATCACGATTATTATATGCCAATCCTTCTTTTAACACGTTTCCATAATTTCTCAACTGCATTTATTTTTAATGCATCGTCCACATCGTGTTTCGAAAAATATCTCAACTGAATACTTCTGCGTTGTTCATTAATTTTTTTCAAATTGGAAGGTTCAGCACTTACCCCATCCTGACTAAATATGGCAATAATCTTATTTACTTTCCGTGTTGTCACTTTATGAATCAATAGTGCCCGCACAAAAAAATCATAATCCGCAACTATTGAATATTGCTCATCAAACAAACCAATTGATGTAAATAATTTTGTTTTGATAAATGATACCGGATGCCATAATGTATCATGCATCATATGACGAAACGTAAGTTTTGAAGGCATTACCCCTTTTCTTTTCGCGCCATTTGGATAAGTAAATAATAAATTACCATATATAATATCAGTCTGAGATGCCAATGAAAATGCATCTTCCAGCACAGTATTGTTATACAGCATATCTCCCGAATTCAGGAACAAACAATATTGTCCATTTGCCACTTTAATGCCTTTATTCATCGCATTATAAATACCATTGTCTTTCTCAGAAACCCAATAATTTATTTTGGCTGAGTATTTTTTAATTATTTCAACGCTTAAATCAGTTGACCCTCCGTCTATTACAATGTATTCAAACCCAACAAACGATTGTGAAACAACACTTTCTATTGTCTTTTGCAAACCAACATCATTGTTGTAATTTATAGTAATTATTGAAAGTTTTATCATCTTTAAAACTATTGGCGAAAATTATTTAATAACAGATTGATAAATTTTATAAATATTTTCTGCACAAATATCCCAACTAAATTTTTTTACCTGCTCCAACCCTTTTAAACTATATTGATTTCTATATGAATGATCGACCAATAAATTTTCAATTTTATTTTTTAAGTCTATTTCATTTTTTAATTCAAAATAAACACCTGCTTCCCCTGCAACTTCAGGAAACGAGCTATGATTAGACAATACTACAGGGCAACCACATGCCATGGATTCCAAAACAGGTATACCAAAACCTTCATATTCGGATGGGAAAACGAAACATTTTGCATTGGAATAATAAGTAGCAAGCTCATTATCCTTAAAATTCCTTTGTATAATTTTATTACCTACCCCTAATTCATTTATAAATTTTATTTCGCTTTCATCTAAGGCATTTCCACCAGCACAAACCAAAAATAAATTAGGATTATTTCTAAGTGTGGATGAGATTGATTTTAATAAAA
>CANCPZ010000042.1 GCA_947380175.1 Bacteroidota bacterium
TCATTCCAGATAATAAATCGCGATACGTTTCAACCGTGTCAATTACTCGAACAGCATGGTCGTGAACATCTCTTAAATAAATATCGGTACTTGATTTTATTAATTCTGTTTCACTTCTCTGCAAATTATTAATCAGCTCCCTCATTGGCCATACCGCTTTTCTAACAAAAATCATTTCCCGTTTTAAATAATGCAGTTGTTGCATTGTTTTTTTTGATGGCTCTTCAATTAATTCTTCTTCTAGAGTTTCTAAACGATCGCCAATTTTTTCAAGTATATTAAAATAACAATCAACAACGGCATCTAATAGTGCATAGGCTAAATAGTCGGGACCCATTTTACGAATACGTCCTTTACCCTGCCGTATACGATTACGAATCATGTTAAAAGCATCGCCACCATGTGTTTCCTGAAAAGAGATAACCATACCATCCATCAGTACAACTGATAATTGTTCGGCATCTATTTTTGTATCGTAATAAACCATTTTCATTATCGACACCACGTAACTATCAAACTCTTCAAATTTTGGACGTTGATTTGTATTGGCAATGTCTTCAAGAGTAAGAGGGTGTATATTAAAGGCTTTCCCTATTTTTTCTATCACACTTACATCATGAATTCCGTCTACGTTAATCCATTTTACCATAGTTGGATCAACATGATTTAAGCATTCCTCGAAATCGTAAAAATCTTTTTCAATAAATGCTGTTTCGCTATATTCAATAAGCGAAATTTTTACTTTGCTTGTTCTTTCTTCGCCAAAATAAACAATTGTTCCAGGAGGTGCCCCTGTTTTATTTGTTAGGTCTGTCATTTAGTATAGTGTGTTAATTAGTTGAGTGTTTTGTGTTAAAAAATTGTTCAAAAAAAATACTATGCAAGCATACTAATTTTGTTCTTCACCTTCAGAGGGTTTATTTTTGTTCCCCTCCAACACAATTACAATTTCACCTTTTATGGTTTTTGTTTTAAAATAATCCACTAATTCCTGAAGTGTTCCTCGCTTGTTTTCTTCATACATTTTAGTTAATTCCCGAGATACAGATGCTTTACGATCTGCACCAAAAAATGTGATAAATTGTTCCAATGCTTTTACTAAACGATGGGGCGATTCATAAAATATCATTGTTCTTGATTCATTTAGTAAGGTTTTTATTTTTGTTTGACGCCCTTTTTTTTGTGGCAAAAAACCTTCAAAACAAAACGAATCACTTGATAAACCAGAGTTTACCAAGGCAGGAACAAATGCAGTTGCTCCCGGTAAACATTCCACTTCAATTCCGTTTTTTATACACTCCCGCACCAATAAAAATCCCGGGTCGGAAATGGCAGGCGTACCGGCATCGGTTATTAAAGCAATTTTATCGCCATTGGTAATTCGGTCGATTAGCATTGCAATTGTTTTATGTTCATTATGCATGTGATGAGCATACATTTTTTTTTCGATTCCTAAATGCTTCAATAAAAAACCCGACTTTCGCGTATCTTCCGCAAGTATCAAATCAACTTCTTTTAAAATACGAATGGCTCGAAGTGTTATATCTTCAAGGTTTCCGATTGGTGTAGGGACGATGTATAGTTTCAATTTTTTTATTTTAGTGCTAATTGCAATATACTGCTGCATTTAATTCCCCCTTTTAAATGGGGTAAGTGGTATTAAACTTTATTTTCTTCAATCCAAATTTCAAAAAATGAAGCGATTTATTTTTTTTATTCAGGACAGCATTTGTGAAATTATAATTGGTAAAATTTTAGGTAAACCGCTCGCTAACCAATACCAAAAACTGTTTTACTGCCTCATTTTCCAAATCCCAATTGTATAATTGTTGTAAACTATCAAAATAAGTAATCACATTTTCTAATGAGTCTTGCGAATTAAAATTTTGAATGGCAGTTGTCAACTCTTGCATATTGCCTTTAAATAAATTATTCGAAAACAAAAACTTATCGTTAATACTAAGTATTATTGAGTTGGATGAAAGCGATGGTTTTGGCGATTTTGTTTGCTCAATAGGTTCTGCTTTTAATTCCTGAACAGGAGGAACAATTATTTCTTCAGCAATCTCCACTTTTTTTATAGGCTCTGCTATAATTTCTGGTTTTAGTACGATTGTTTCTTCAATCGAATTTTCACTAATTAGTTGTTCCTCAATTATTGGCTGTTTTTTTGCAATTAAATCTTCTTCTGCTAATTTATCAGGGTTAGAGTGTAGGTGATTAAACACAATCGATTTTTCATACAATTTAGTAATCTTTTTTAATATCATTTCCAGCTCCAACTGAGGAATGTGTTCTTGATCGCCAATGTTATCAGAATGTTCTTTGATGCTATTAATCAGAATAGCAATTTCTTTTCTTATTTTGAGCTTCTCCATTGAAAAATTGTTTAGTAATAAAAATAACAGATTTTTTTAATTAGCTTTGTTGTATATTTATTTGCAATAAAAATACATTAAAAACGCGAACGCTTTAACAAGATTTTAAAACAAAATTTATTGCCAATTATCTCATGTTTCTCGAAAACACTATTCATCCAAATACTCGAAAAGGCTCAATTGAAGTTATTTGTGGCTCTATGTTTTCTGGCAAAACAGAAGAATTAATTCGGAGACTCAAGCGCGCTAAATTTGCAAAACAAACTGTCGAAATTTTTAAACCCGGTATCGACACCCGATACGATGATATAGCAGTAGTATCACATGATAGTAATTCTATTCAATCAACCCCGGTGCCTTCATCTGCAAATATTATGTTGCTAGCATCCAATGTTCAGGTAGTTGGCATTGATGAAGCACAATTTTTTGATGATGGCTTGGTTAGTGTTTGTAACCACCTTGCAGATAGTGGTATTCGAGTAATTATTGCAGGGCTTGATATGGATTATTTAGGAAAACCATTTGGCCCCATACCAGCATTGCTTGCTATTGCAGAGCATGTTACTAAAGTGCATGCAATTTGTATGCGTTGCGGAAATATTGCAAACCATTCACATCGAATTACCGATGAGTCATCGTTGGTATTACTTGGCGAAACAAATAATTATGAGCCACTTTGCAGAGATTGTTTTGCTGAAGCAATGAAATAAAAATCAACCAAAATATACCTTACCATTTTGAGCCAATAAGGAATCTTGTTTGTTGACAAAGGAAAACGATAAATTATAAAATGATTTTTAATCCTACAAACAACTAAGCATAACGCTATAAAAATATGGCGATCACAGTTTTTAAAAATATGATTTACACCATCACTTCCATATCAGCTATTGTTAAAGGCGTTATTAATGGTAACGGAAACAATGGTTCCGAAATTAAAACCTTACTTATTGATAGTAGAAAATTAAGTACGGCCGAAACATCCTTATTTATTGCTATAAAAGGCGAACGGCATGATGGCCATTCGTATTTAAATGAGTTGTACGAAAAAGGTGTTCGTAATTTTATGGTTTCAACGGTGCCTCCCAATATTTCCAATTTTCATCAAGCCAATTTTATTTTAGTAGGCGACACATTACTTGCAATGCAACAGTTGTGCGCTTTTCATCGCAGCAAGTTTAAAATTCCGGTAATTGGAATTACGGGTAGTAATGGAAAAACAATTGTAAAAGAATGGTTGTATCAATTGATGCGTGAGGACAAAAACATTGTACGTAGTCCCAAAAGTTTTAATTCCCAGGTAGGTGTTCCTCTTTCGGTTTGGCAAATAAGCGAAGAAAATAATTTAGGAATTTTTGAAGCTGGAATATCAAAAACGCAGGAGATGAAATTTTTGCAAAACATCATTGAGCCTACAATTGGCTTAATTACAAATGTTGGGCAAGCGCATGATGAAAATTTTGAAAATCAACAACAAAAAGTTGATGAAAAATTAAAATTATTTAGTGGAGCCGAGGTGCTCATTTTTTGCAAAGATTATGTAGTTCTTAACCAACAAATAAGTTCAAACAAATCGCTAAAAGAGCTAAAACAATTTACGTGGTCAAAAAAATTGCGCGCAGATTTACTCATTGGTCGTGTAACAAAAACAGCTGCTGATACGGAGATACAAGGTGTTTATAAAAATGATTTTATCCGAATACACATTCCATTTACCGACGAGGCAAGCATCGAAAATGCTATTCACTGTTGGGCGGTTTTGCTGTATCTTGGTTATGAAAACAACATAATTTCCGACCGAATGCGCTTTTTAAGTCCGGTAGCTATGCGGTTGGAATTAAAAGAAGGTATCAATAATTGTTCAATCATTAATGATAGTTATAATTCCGATTTAGGATCATTGGCAATAGCCATTGATTTTTTAAATCAACAAAAACAACATCCCAAAAAAACGCTTATTCTTTCCGACATTTTACAAAGTGGCAGAAACGAAGAAGCACTTTACAAAGAGGTTGCAGAACTTATTCATAAAAAAGGAATAGCTCGTTTAATTGGTATTGGAGAAGGTATTTCAAACCAGATGAATCAATTTAATGTAGAAAAAAGTTTCTATCAATCAACAGCTGATTTTTTAAAACAATTTACGAATTCATTTTTTAGGGACGAAACAATTCTTTTGAAAGGTGCACGCATATTTGGGTTTGAAGCCATCAGTAAAATAATTCAGCAAAAAGCACACGAAACAGTTTTAGAAATTAATTTAAATGCCATTGTGCACAACTTAAATTATTACCGATCAAAAATTAAAGGCGATACAAAAATAATGGCTATGGTAAAAGCTTTTTCGTATGGTAGCGGAAGCTTCGAAATTGCTAATATTCTTCAGTTTCATCGTGTTGATTATTTGGCGGTGGCTTATGCTGATGAAGGAACCGAATTGCGTAAAGCAGGTATAACAATGCCTATTATGGTTATGAATCCGGAAGAACAAAGTTACGATGCCATGATTAAATATAATTTGGAGCCAGAAATTTATAGCTTTAGGGTATTAAGTTTATTTGAAGAAGCATTAAAAAGAACCGATCTAAAACTCAATCAACCCATTGCAATACACATTAAGTTAGATACCGGAATGCACAGATTGGGCTTTGATGCAAGCGAAGTAAACGAATTAATTGTGCGAGTAAAAAACAACAAACTGCTTTGTGTTAAATCCATTTTTTCGCATTTGGCTGCTACCGACGAAGCCGAACATGATGAATTTACACGCCATCAAATTTTGCAATTAAATGAAATGAGCGAACAAATAAAAGCACATTTTGCGTATCCAATTATGAAACACATTCTTAATTCGGCTGGCATTAGTCGCTTTCCGGACGCTCAATTTGATATGGTTCGTTTAGGCATTGGGTTGTATGGCATTGGTGTTAATGCTAACGAACAATTGCAATTACAAAATGTAAGTACATTAAAAACCAGTATTTCTCAAATAAAAAATATTCCTGCAAACCAAACCATTGGTTATAGTCGCAAAGGAATTGCCAAACACGACATGCAGATTGCAACCGTGCCCATTGGTTATGCCGATGGTTTAAGCCGTAAACTGAGCAATGGAGTTGGTAAAATGATTGTTAACGGAAAACCAGCACCCATAATTGGCAATGTATGTATGGATATGTGTATGATTGACATTACAACCATTAATGCCAACGAAAACGATGAGGTAATTGTTTTTGGTGATGCAAATCCCATAAGCAATGTGGCAAAAGATGGTGGCACCATTCCTTACGAAGTACTTACAAATGTTTCACGACGAGTAAAACGAGTGTATTATCAGGAATAAAGTATAAGAAGGAATTTTGCTTTGCCTAATTTTAAAGAAAGTAGAGGTAGAGTAGATTTACTTAATTAGTATTTAGCTTGTGGTCTATAACTAATCGTACTCCATAGTTATCTTTTTGCTTGGTTGCTTGAGCAAAACAAATTGATGTAACCATCATAAATACTAGGAGCGATAAGAACAATTGGTCAACGAATGGCTATATTAGAAGATGAGGCACAAGTATTAATTAAACACTATTTTAAAAACAGATAATATGAAAAGGAAACAATCAACCGAGCCAGATTTGTATGTGATTAATAAGAAACCTACTAAGAAAGAGATACAAGAGCTTAGGGACTTTATTACTGAGTATAAAAAGAAACAAGCTTTAAAATCATCTAAAACTCGCAAAACAGCTTAGTTATTAAACTAATTACCTCTTTTAAAACTTTTATAAAATCCAAATGGTATAATTGCTATTTGGATTTTTTATTTACTATGTTTTAAATAACAATCAGAACGCAAAGGCTGTTATTCACCAGCGCATAGCAACCCTTCTCGATACGCTCGATCCTCGCTACTCTTGTCCCGTGCTTGACGAAGGGCGAAGTGACTAAAAAACGCTCAAAAAAAGCTGCATTATTTCTAACGCAGCTTTATACAAACACTATATGTTGTAGTACAATATGTTTTATTATTAGTTAGCCCATTAATAAAATTTACATCTATTGCAATACAATTTTCCTGTTCTCAATGGTGTTGTTTTGCGGGTCAATCAACTGCACAAAATACATCCCTGTTCCTGTCCACCCTATTAATTTGATGAATATAATAAAAACACAAGTTGCTAATAATCATTATATTCACTGGAAACATTAGGTACTGGTTTAAGATATTTAATAAAATCATATGATTTGCCAGGTGATTTGTAAACCGCAGGCATTTCAAGTTTAACAATTCCTTCAACAGAGGAAACCGTTATTCCTATACTACCATCTCCAGCTTCGAATACTTCTCCGGCAATTTTAGCTTTTGTTAATGCGTGGTGTGTATTTCCTTTACCCGCAAATGCTTCAAACTCTTCATTTGTAATTTTTTTATATCTTCCATTTTTCATATCAGCTACAAAGCTGCTAAACCCTGGATTTTTCATTATGTATTGAATCCTATTATAATACCATACATCCTTGCCTGCTTGACTTGCCGGAAGTCGTCTTGTATATTCATTAGATTCAAGAAAAGCCATATTTGATTCTTCGATATATTCTCCAGCTGAGCTTTCTCTTAAGTCTTCTAGTATTTTTGGTCCATCTAGAACATCATTAATTAATATGCGCATTAAAATCGAATTTTCGGTGTCATCATTTAAATCACCAATATATTTCTGATTTTTTATATCCCAAACTGCAACATCATTTAAAAATACCGGCTCTTTAAACATATCGCTATTTACCATGTTTTTTGGAAAGCGCAAAGCCATAGGGAATCCATAACGACTATTTGTTGATTGTGTTTCAAACCCCCCAACTAAAAAGGTTTCCTGCTCAGTGCTATCCAAAATAGATTTGTTTATGGACATAAATCGAGAAATAAAAGACTCATTTATAGTAACTTTTGTTTTCCAATATTTATATCCCCCCCCCTTTTTTCTTATTTCATCATTAAATTCCTTTAGTGTATTGAATGTAAATTCAGGGTATGATCGTAAGTCTTCCCCTTCAATAACAGAAAACTCTTTTTTGTTCAAATTACTCAATACTTCCTCACCGCACGCTACAATTTTAGCTCTGGCAGCAGCATCTTCTGTAAACTTATCTATAATATCCTTACAGGGTTCTCTTAAATCATCAATTGACTCAATTTTTTGGCCCTGATAAATAAATTCATTCGCGGCCTTTTGAATACAAACGCAAGCGTCTTCCGGCTTTTTTGCACAGCTTGTTAAAATTATTGCACTTAAAGCAATAGCACTAAAATTTACAAATATTTTCTTCATATCATTTATTTTTTTCCCTACTCTTTAAGCTTTTCGGTTATCGCCTTTGTTATTTTAACCTATAACAAAAAAGGTGTAATTAATAATTGTATTACAAATTAAAAGCATTGCACTGCAGTGGGGCTGCAGTTTGTTTTTATTTAATTTTAATTATTTTTTGTAATAAAAAAACAATCTGCATTATACCTAACGCAGATTGCCTAAAAAAATATACAGATAAATTTTAATATGGTTTACTCCAAAATTATTTTCTTGCTTGTTATTGTTTTATTATCATGATCAAGAATTTCAATAAAATAAATCCCTTTAGTTCCGATAGTTGATAAATCAATAGTATATGAATTGTTATTTATAGCAGAAGTATATAAATTTTGACCTAATAAATTTGTTACCTTAACACTATTACTATTTTTTCCACTAACAAAAGCTGCATTGTTAATAATTATTAAACCTTTTGTTGGATTTGGATAGATTTGTATATCTATCTTATTATGCTCAGTAACACCAACTGATGTTGGGATTGTAGGTGAACCTGAATTATAAAGAAGACCAATAGAGGTTCTGATTAGAGCAGGGTTGTTATTTGAACCAAATAAATAAAATCCACCACATGCTTCCAAATATAACTTAAATTCATACGTACTTAAGTAGTTGTAATCAAAAACAAAATCGTATTCAGGTTGAGTATTTGTTGCTCCAGCATTAATTGGTTGAGGAACTGCAAAAGAAAAATTCCACCAACCTTGTGCCCATATAGTTCCTGATGTTCCTATGACATTATTCTTGATATTAATACCTGAAAGTCCATCTAAATTTTTTAAGAACCCAGCAACATAACTTGCGTTAAACTGAGAAACATTATCAAGGTATGGCAGCGTTTCAATTATTTCACCTGGTTCACAAATTAAATTAGCATTTCCTTGACTATCAGGATTGCTATCATCATCCACAGTATGTGAATTTGATATAAAAGGTTTTATTGGGATTGGTATGCACATTGTTTTATACTCAACTGACCCTTCTTGAACAATAAAATCTACGAAGGCAGTATAGGCATTTGTAACTGTATTAGAAACCACTATCTCAAATTCATTTTGAGACCAGGCTTCTGCACTATATCCAACATTATTTAATCCTGCCAACGAATCTGTTATAGTTATATTAGGATCTGTTGTTCTTAATTTACATAATCCACTAACAATTGAATTTCCATTTTGCTTTAAATTTTTGCATTGAATTTTAAATCTAACAGGTTTACCAACATCTAAATAATTATTGGGATTAGCCGCATTATAAGATATAGTTGATGGCAAAACATAAGTACTAAAATATGTAGATGCATTGTTTGCTGTTGCTTGATCTAAAAATGCGATATTAGTTAAAAATACTTCTTGACTTGTAGTGCAAGGAACAAGTGTTGAAAATGTAATTTGATTACCATATGATGTGCCAACGGTACTTGTAGCATAAGCTCTAACGTAATATGTAGTGTTAGGATTAAGGCCAGTAATATTACTGCTAAAAATACCTGTTCCCGAACCATCAATTGTCTTACTATTAGCTATTGTTGGATTTTGACTTGTACTCCAGCATACACCTCTAGCTGAAGCTGCAGCCGTACCTGCGGAAGTAACATTGCCACCAGAAGTTGCAGAAGTGATTGCAATTGAAGATATATTCGTCGTACTAACAGTTGGTGATGCCGGCGACGCTATTAAAGATAAATCATCTACACAAAGCCGAAATTGGTTAACAGAATTACATACAATTTTAAGATTAATAGATTGGCCAGCATAAGCATTTAAATTGTATGAATAATTAGTGTATGTTCCTGGAACATTAGTGACAGTTGCTATTGTAACCCATGTTGCACCATTATTAATAGACACTTTCGCCACAAAAGATTCAGGGTAACTAGGGTCCAATGATTTTGCCCAAAAAGACCAAGTAATTGATTGATTCGCTGGACAAAAAATAGATGTAGGAGTATATAGTTCATCATTATTTGGAGATGCATCTGCATTATAATCAACTCCTATATATTTTAAACCGTTATGCGCATCCCCATCATTATAATACAACCAAGACACACCACTATTATCGACATCATTCATCGAAATGTTAGTTGCAATGCCTTCAAAGTCTTCGCTGAATAAAGTTGTTTGCGAATAAAATGAGCTGACCAAGCTCATAAAAAGTAATAAAGTAAGTGTTTTTTTCATTTTTTCATTTTTTTATTTTACCTACTCATTAAGCTTTTCGGTTTTCGCTTTTGTTATTTTAACCTATAACAAAAAAGGTTTATAAATTATGTTACAAATTAAAAGCATTGCACTGCAATGGGGCAGCAGTCTGTATTTATTTATTAACCCATTCCATTTTTAGTTCACCGTTTTGTTCGTACGCATAGGTACTTTTAGTTTTATTCCATTTAATGGGTGCATTTAATTGTTTACGCATAAAGCTTAAATAAACATGGGCCGTACGCTCGCTAATTGCCAGTGTTTTGGCTAAGTCTTTAGGGGTGCCTGTTCGCTCGCCTTTAATTAATTTATTTATAACTATAATTTTTCGTACATCCATGTTGCAAAAAACGGCCATCGCACTGAATTGAGACTGCAGTCACATACAAAACGATTAACTTTTTATTTTGTACCGGTTTAAATAAAAAAATTAATTTTGCGCCAAGTATGCAAAAACTAATTTTTATAAACGAGCACCAATTGAGCCTAGAGTACCAACAAGGTAATAATGAGGCCTTGGGTGGTTTATATCAGCACTATTATCAGTTACTTGTAATAACAGCATATAACTATTTACAAGATACCGAAAAGAGCAGGGATGTAGTGGGTGTGGTTTTTGAAAAATTATTGGCTTTGCCTTTAAATAAACGCCAAACAATTGTGCTTCATCCTGTTAAAGGGCTTTATCCTTTTTTGGTAATTGTTATAAAAAACAAATGTTTAGATGCCTTAAAAACAAAACGTTTGCGCGACGAAATAAAAAAACAAATTGTATCTTTAATTAACCTAAAAGGCACAAACGAAGTTTTTATTCGTTTTGAACAGGAAGCCATAAGCCATTTGTTAAACAATTTACCAAATCGCGAAAAACAAATTTTGCAACTGCATTTAATAGGATATAAAAACGACGAAATTGCTACGCAACTAAATATAAGTTATAACACGGTGCGTAACACGCTACATATTGCCAAACAACGCGTAAAAAAATTATGGCATATTTTTATGTAATGACAGAAAACCAGAAACATACCTACGCTGAAATAATAGATGCTTTATTAACAAATAAGGAGTCGGCTTATTTTTTAAACTACCTTAAAACCAACCATTTTGAAGCTGATGAACTGGTGGGATTAAAATTGTTTTTAGAAAATAACAAGTACAACATTGATTTATTAAAACAGTTTTTAACGCCGCCACCATTTAATGCAATTAATAAAAAACCATTGTTGTTTTTACCCCATTATAAAATAGCAGCCAGCATTTTGTTGGTTGTAGCAAGCGGTTATTTTATAAAATACTTGGTTTCTGATAAAACAAGCATTGCAAACTACTATGTAGAAGATGCAGGGTTTAAAGTATGGATGGATGCAGGCAATAAAAATATTGCACTAACCAATGCCATGAGTTACTATAAAAGTGAAAATTATAGCGCAGCCATTACTAAATTTTTAACACTTAGTAAAAACGATACAGCGGAGTATTATGCGGGCATTTGTTATATAAAACTAAATCAGTTGGATAGTGCAACCTATTATTTAAAAGCGCTATCACCCGTATCGGTTTATAAAACTAAATCGGATTTTTATTTAGCCTTGTGTTATTTATTTAACAACAAGCAAAACGAAGCATTAAAGCTATTAAGCAACTGTACTTTTACCCAGCTAGACCTAGAGGTTAAAAGGAAACTAATTTTAAAAGATTTCGAAAATCACTCGCATCAATAGCTGTTAACCATTAATAAGTGATTTTAGTTACCCAATTATTTTATGATTAAATATAGTGCAAGTCTGCTGTTAATCATTTTATGTTTTGTTAGCACCATTTTATTTTCTCAAGGGCTACCACTTAAATTGTATTGGGCAGGTAAAACAGATAGTGCTTTATTGTTGTCAAAAAAAACCATCGAGCACAAAGCGGCAGTTACTAAAAAAGAATTGGCCCAGGCCTATGATTTTATGGCCGAATATAGTTTAGAGAATAATGATTTTAAAAATAACTTAAACTATTTATACCTCCTTTTTGGTGCAACTAAAAACACCTCGTTAGATAGCGCCTTGTATTACGCACGGGTTGCAAACTATACGCTTTGCTACATGATGAATGATTCTACCGACCATTATTACATTAAAGCAATAGGCGTTTTTAAACGAGTTTGCAAAAAAAATAAGGATAGCACACAGCTGGCACGTTATTATAGTTACTTAGGAAACGCCGCTCGTAATACAATGTATGCCGATGTGCATTTGCTTGATTCGGCTATTGCATACAGCAATAACACATTTTTAAAGGCCTTGCATTATCGCCGGTATGCTACTTTTTTAACTGATGTAATTAATGTTGATTCGCAAGAAAAATGGAAAGACAAAAAACTATTAGCAAGCTATAAAAAATGTATAAGCTACTTGGCTGTTGCCGAAAAATTAGCAACTAAAATTTACCCCACTAAAAAAAGTATGTTACATGCCACTATATATAGAATATGGTTGTTAGCCGAACGATATAGAGGGCACGAGCGTGAAGGCATAGCGTTGGCAGAAAAAGCAAAAAATGCGCTTGAATGTGCCAGGCAACGAACTTTTAACTCGGAATATTCGGGAATATGTTCGTGGCAAGCCACCGTTTATATTAATTTATTTGATAAAACAGATAGTTTAAAATTTATGTATGCAGCAGAAAAAACACTTTTGCAAAGCATACCGGCTTGGGAAAAATATTTGGAAACAATTAAAGAAAACAACATCAAAAGTATGGATGATGAATATTCCATTAACCCATATCAAAAGTTGATATTCATTTATTTTCAATTATACAAAGCCACAAACAACAAGCTATACATGGCGCGTTGCTACGGATTAATTGAATTTGTAAAAAATAAAAGAACCGAAAAAAATGTTGATTGTGATTTTAGTATAGCCAATAACACCAAAAAGTTAGACAGCATTTCCAAAATTTGTCAGAAAAAAAATGGTGCAATTATCAACTATTTTGTAACAAGCGGCCCCAATATTTTAATAGCAATTGTATCATTACCCGATACTACCCTACTAATGGAGTGTTCGAATACTAAAAATATAAAAACAGCACGAAATTTTGATTTAATTAATGTTATTAATTTGTATGTATTAAAAAATGAGATTAAAGAGTATAAAAAACAAGCGTTTGAATTGTATGATTTATTTTTTGCAAAAATTGATGCGATGCTTCAAAAAAATAAAATCACCGATGTGGTAGTTTTACCCGATATGAGTTGGAGCGGGCTAAACTTCGATTTTTTACAAACCGATTCGTGTAACCAAAATCCTGTTTTTCAGTCGGCCTTAATTCGAAAATATAAATTTACTTACACTACCAGTGCTCAAAATTTAATACAGTCATTCGGCAATGTGTTAACGTACAAACAACTAAATGTATTAATGCCACAGTATAATTCTAATTTTTATGCGCAATTACATTCGAGTGATAAATTAATAGATAAGCTTTGTAGAATTTTTAATGTTACTAAAATAAATACCGACAATGTGTCGCCATTTTTTGAAAAAAATAAATTAAACCAATTTATAGGCCATGCAAAAACAAATAACAAATCGATAGAGCAGTTTTTAATTTTAAGTGATAGTGCTAACATCAGTAGTAGCACTTTTTTAAAAAATAATTTAGAAGGAAGCTGTTATTTATTAAATGCCTGCAGTAGTAATATAGGTAAGGTAGAGCGTTACGATAAAACTAACAGCTTGCCTTACCAATTAATAAATCAGCATGCAAGTGCTGTTATAAGTAGCTTGTGGCAATTGGACGATCATGAAAATGCCGAATTTTTAGAGGTGTTTTATAATTTTATGGCCAACGATTTAGCTGCTTCAGATGCCTTGTATAAAACCAAACTGTTTTTTTTAGAAAAAAAATATTCACCAGCCATGTGGTCAGCATACTTGTATTATGGCAATGATTTTTATTTAAACAAAAAAGAACCTTTTAACTTGCCACTTTATGTATGTTCCTTTTTAATTATTTTACTTGTTCTGCTGTTGTACTTTAAGTATATTAAAAAAAGAAGTTAAAAAAATAGTGCTCCAATAAATATTTATTAATTGAGAATTTTTAAAATAACCAGAACGCCATTCATTAGCGAAGGGCGTTCTGGTTTTAATAAAGTGATTATAATCCTGCTATTACCTTGTTTTTTGGATAATGTATTTCATAACTAAAGGTAATTTTTTTCGAATCTTTTACTTTTAAATTCAGGTTCCACGATAGTTTTCCGTTAGCCTCATCTAGTTTTGCGCCATCGCTTTTTAATAGCACAACTTTTATTTCATTGGTTCCTCTTGTAACAGGAATTTGGTCTTCTATTAGTAAGTCAATCGAATTATTTTTGGTGTTACGCACCATTAACTCAATGGTTCTTGTTACTATTTTTTCTTCAGACACTATTTTTTCTTTATAATTTTCTTTTATTTTTTTGCGGCTGATGGCTATACTTTTATCTCGTCCTAAATTAATACTTAATGTATCGGTTGACGAAGCTGTATTTAAATAAATTTCACCAACATAGCCACTATCAAAATATAAACTAGCTTTACCTGGTAAGATATTCATGTCTTCCCATCCGGTAACTTTTGCTATTAAAAATGCATCGGTACAAATTTTAGGCACTGCTGCAAACTCCATTTTCATAGGCATATTTCGTTGGTTGATTAGTGCCTTGTGCATTTTACCATCGGAAGCAATGGTGTAATTTAATTTTATTTCATATTCAGTTCGAATGATGTTTTCTGTAATTTGAACGTAATTTTTTAAATACATGGCATCCTTTTTTTCAGAGTCATCTTTCCCCTTTGAATCATAGCTATCTAAACTTAATGTTTCGGAGCTCATTGGCATAGCAGCATTTGATATGGAATTATAATTATTGTTACTGCGCATATACTGCACAAAATTTAAATACCAAGGGTTTAGTTCTGGTTTACTGTTCGATTCGTTAGGGTTACTAGTACTAAGTGTTAAGGGAACATTTTCCCAATCAATTCCACTGTTTTGAGTAATATTTGCAAAATAGTTTAATTCTAAACTATTGGTTGTAGAGGTGGCTTGCAAATTATACACAGGTACCCAGCCAGCGTTTTGAACATAATAATTGAAGCCTAAATTTGTGGTAACGGGTGTTTCCGAATAAACGCTTATAATTACTTGATGAACTGGTTGGGCTTTAATAGTATTTGTATTTTCTTGTCCGCTTTGTAATAATACAAAGGTGTTGTGCCGATTGTCAAGTTTTGTTTTTTGTTTTAATAATTTATTTTTTGAACGTTCCAGTTTCAATTCTTGTTCAAATATTGAATTTAATTTTTCTTTTAAAAACAACATGCCATCTCTTAATAATGCAAGTGAATCTTTTAAAAATTCACCATTCATTAATCGATTATTTAAAAGCATATTTTTTTCTTTAACTAAAACGCTTGTTTTATTGTCATTGTCTTTTAATTGATAATTAACTTCTTCTAATGAATCTAAAATACCTTCTATTATTTTATCATATTTGCGAGTTACCTCTGTTTTTTCTTTGTATTTTAAATTGTGTTTAATGTCCATCACCGTTGCTCCTTTGCAACTGGATTGTAAAGAAGATTCTACTAAATTTGGCGAAATGTTTTCAAAAATAATTTCATTGTTTCCTGGTTTTAAACTTACAGCTTCGGTATAGTATAGATGTGCTCCCTGAACATATACCGTTACTTTTTGGAGTTTAGGGTTTATTACTTTTGCTGTTTCTGCTTCAACAAAAAAGTTAAAACATGTTAGTAGTAAAATAAGTCCTGTTTTTAGATGACTACTTTTGGAGGTTTTCTTTTTCATAAGTCCTGTTTTTTTTGTTTAATTTATTTCAAAAATAAAGTTGAAACACACTAAAATTTCTACGAGT
>CANCPZ010000043.1 GCA_947380175.1 Bacteroidota bacterium
GAATCTGTTTATTACTTTTGATTAAATAAATAATAATAAAATGAAAATACTTATAACTGGAGGAACAGGTCTTGTAGGAAACCATCTTAGTAAAATATTGAAAAAAAAAGGTTATGATGTTGCTATTTTAAGCCGCGAAAAAAATATAAATGCAAATATTAAAACATATAGTTGGAATGTAGATAAAAAAGAAATTGATACAGAAGCCATTGAAAAAACTGATTATATTATACATTTAGCTGGAGCTGGTATAGCTGAAAAAAGATGGTCAAAAAAAAGAAAACAATTAATTATTGACAGTAGAATTAAATCTGCAGACTTCATTCTTTCTAAAATAAAAGAAAACAAAATCCAATTAAAAGCTTTTATATCGGCTTCGGCAGTAGGATATTATGGAGCAATAACATCGGATAAAATATTTATTGAAACAGATGTAGCTGCAACTGATTTTTTAGGTAATACCTGCAGTTTATGGGAACAGGCAGTTGATCGTTTTGATGAATTGGGTATTAGGACTGTAAAAATAAGAACAGGCATCATATTATCAAAAGAAGATGGAGCATTGGCAAAGATGACAATACCAGTAAAAATGGGTATTGGTTCATCAATTGGTAGTGGCAAACAATTTATACCATGGATACATATTGACGACTTGTGCAACATCTATGTTAAAGCAATTGAGGATAATAAATTAAAAGGTGCATACAACGCTGTTGCTCCAGAACATATAACCAATAGAGAATTGACAAAAGCTTTGGCTTTCGCCCTAAATAAACCATTTTATTTTCCGAATGTTCCCGCATTATTAATAAAGCTTTTATTTGGGAAAATGGCTGATATACTTTTAAAAGGAAGCAGGGTTTCTTCAGAAAAAATAACAAATTCCGGTTTCAATTTCTCATTCCCAAATATTAAAGGTGCTTTCGAGAATCTATTTCCTAAAAAATAAATTTAATTAATGGAAAAATAGTTATGTAACAAAAGTCACAGCTTTTTGGTTTTTAATGTACGAAATTTGCAGTGTAATTAATGTTCACTTAAAATTTATATCAGATGAAAACAAACATAGGAAGTGCAGACAAAGTAATTAGAGTAATTATTGCGGTTGTAATATTTGCACTTTATTTAACTAATTTCATTTCAGGTATCTTGGCTATATGTTTATTAATCCTTGCAGCCATATTGATTCTTACAAGTTTTATAAGTTTTTGCCCATTATATTTTCCCTTTGGAATATCCACAAAGAAAAAAGAAAAATAATATGGATTTTATTATAAAGTATAAACTCCAATTAATTGGTTTAGTTATTGGAGGTGCATTAGGATATATTTATTATTATTTTGTAGGATGCGCAAGTGGCACTTGTGAAATAACATCAAAACCATTAAACAGTAGTTTATATGGAGCTTTAATAGGTGTTTTAACTGTTAATATTTTCAAAAAATGAAAACAGAAAAAATCGTAGTAAAAAACATGACTTGTAATGGTTGCGCAAATGCAATCAAAAGAAATTTGGAAAAAATAAATGGAATAAAAAAAATAGAAATTGATCTAACAACACATTCTGTAAACATATCCTATGAAAATATTGAAAGAGATTTTATAACAAATACACTTATCGCTATAGGTTATCCTGAAGTTATAAACTAATAAAATTAAAATTTAACAAATAAAAAAATGAATATCGAAAAATTAATTAAAGAAAAGCAATGTACAATTGTTGACGTACGAACACCTGCCGAATTTATGGGAGGAAATGTAAAAGACTCTTTAAACATTCCTTTACAAGAAATTACAAACAGAATAGAAGAGTTAAAAAAGTTAAAAACACCTTTAATTTTGTGTTGCGCCTCTGGTGGCCGAAGTGGACAAGCTCACGGTTATCTTGCCCAACAAGGCATCGAATGTTTTAATGGAGGCTCTTGGCTAGATATAAATTATTATCAATCTCAAACACTTTAATAAAATGATAAATACAATAAAAAAAATACTTGGTATTGGACAAAAGATAAACTATACCGAACTAGTAAAACAAGGAGCAATTATTTTGGATGTGCGAAGCAGAAGTGAATTTGAATCCGGTCACATCAAAGGCTCAATAAATATATCGGTTGATACCTTAGGTTATAACCTTAGTAAGTTAAAAGATAAAAACAAAACAATTATAACTTGTTGTGCATCTGGTATGCGAAGTGCTTCCGCAAAAAGCATTTTAAAAACAAATGGGTATATAAATGTTAACAATGGTGGAGGATGGAGTAGCTTGCAACAAAAAATAAGACAATGATAGAAAAATTGTTAACAGACTGGAATTTTATTCGCTATGTGCGATTAGTATTAGGAATATTTGTTGCTATTCAAGCTATAGAATCGAAAGATACATTATTAGGATTAATTGCTACATTTTTTTTATTCCAAGTTGCTACTAATACAGAATGTTGCGCTACAAACAATAGTTGCAAAATATCAACAAAAAAAGAGATTGAATTAACAAGTAAAAATAAAATCGAAAGAAATTAAAATAAAAAAGATGGAACCACATTATTATAACGTAAATATAAACTGGATTTCTGACCGCAAAGGCGAACTATATTCACCTGAGTTAAATAGTAAAATTGAAGTTGTCACCCCTCCTCAATTTCCTAAAGGAATAGATGGTATATGGTCGCCTGAACATTTGTTTACAGCAGCTGTAAACAGTTGTTATATGACAACATTTTTATCAATTGCTGAAAATTCGAAACTTGAATTTACAAGTTTCAACTCATCCGCAAAAGGTAAGTTGGAGCAAGTTGATGGTAAGTTTTTAATGACAGAAATTTTAATTGAACCTATTTTAATTATTAAAAATGAGTCTGACAAAGAAAAAGCGGAACGAATTTTACAAAAATCAGAAACAGCATGTTTGATTTCTAATTCAATTAATTCAAAAGTAACATTGGTAACAACAATAAAATATTAAGCGTATGTCTACTTTTTCAGAAATAATAAAAAGCAACACCCCTACACTAGTTGATTTTTCAGCAGAATGGTGTGGGCCTTGCAAAATGATGAAACCTATTTTGGATGAATTAAAAACAATGGTTGGAGATAAAACTACGATATTAAAAATTGATGTAGATAAAAATCCGAAGGCTGCGAGTGCCTATCAAATTCAAGGTGTTCCAACATTAATTCTCTTTAAAAAAGGCGAAATAAAATGGCGACAATCTGGTGTTGTTTCAGCAAGTAATCTAAAACAAATTATTCAACAACACACTATTTAAATTAGATGAAACATATTTTTTATTCAGTGCTGTTTAATAAGTGCCCAGCTTGTAATCAAGGCAGCGTTTTTAAAACCAATAATCCTTACAATTTAAAACATTTTGATAAAATGGATGATAGTTGCACTTTTTGTGAAACAAAATATGAAAAAGAACCTGGCTTTTTTCAAGGTGCTATGTATGTGAGCTATGCGCTTATGTCGGGTTGGTTTATGATTACATGGGCATTAGACACTTTTATTTTCAAAACAGAAACAGTGCATTTTTTATTGTTTTTTATTACCACCATCATTTTATTTATGCCAGTTACTTTTAGAACCGCTCGTTTAATATGGCTTAACTTTTTTATCAAGTTTGATAAAAATAAATGCGATTATAATCAACAAAAATTACAAAATAAATAACATGAACCTATTTTACTCTTTGCTTTTCATTTCAACAATAGCTATTTTAGGTTGCAATACTCCGAACGGAAAAAAAAATCTTGCAGCAAACGATTTTTCAGAAAAAATAAAAGAGCAGCCTTCTGCTCCTATTGTTGATGTTAGAACACCGGAAGAATTTATTAAAGGACATTTAGTAAATGCAAAAAATATAGACTGGAATAATACTGATTTTGATACAAAAATAGCAACACTAGATAAATCAAAACCTGTTTTTATTTATTGTTTAAGTGGAGGAAGAAGTTCTTCAGCAGCAACAAAAATGCGAAATGATGGATTTAAAGAAGTCTATGAATTAACTGGAGGAATAATGAAATGGAGAGCTGCCAATCTTCCAGAAACTACTGATAATGCAAGTTCTTCTTCAGGTATGACTAAAAGCCAATTTGATGAATTATTAAATTCTGATAAAATAATAGTAATAGATTTTTATGCCGACTGGTGTACTCCTTGTAAAAAAATGAAACCCTATTTAGAAGAGATTACAAAAAAGATGGCCGACAAAGTGAATGTGATTCGTATCAATGCAGATGACAATCAAGACTTATGTAAAGAATTAAAAATTGATGCGCTACCTTTTTTACAAGTATACAGAAATAAACAATTAACATGGAACAACGCTGGTTATGTAGAAAAAGAAGAAGTTTTAAAACATCTTAAATAAAAAAAAGCTCCTACTTCTTTATTAAAGAGATATTGCTTCGTTTATTAAAATCAAGGATTAATAGATAGTACATAAATACACCAAAAATATATAGCACTGCTGTAATCAAAAATATATTTACATAGGCAATATTCATGTGTCTTAAAACACCAAAAACCAAAGCACTAAAAAATGCGGAACCCGACCATATTGCAGAAGTTAACCCACTTACCATTTCTCTATTAGCCTCGCCAACATAATTCATTGTAATTTCGGAAGTCATAGGAACAGCAAGGCTCATTAACGGTTGACGCAATAAATAAAACAAAGCTGCTATAAAAACTGCTATTGGAAAATTGCTATAATATTGCGTTGTAGCCATTAATATTAAAGCTATAATCGCAAAAGATTGAGAAATAGGAATTGCTTTTTGATACCCAAAACGATGTTTAATTTTTGGAACATAAATAGCAATAATCGTTACCAAAACAGCAGTTAAAAAATTTAAAAATGAAAATGCCGAAGTACTCATGTTGTGAACATTGGCAAAAAACAAACTCATAAACGGAATGGTAAAACCTGCACCAATAGCAATAATTGTAGTTGGCACAAGAGCGCGAATTATTATTTTCCAATCATATTTTTTAAAACTACTGCGCTTTTCTTTGATGGTTGGAATGTGTTCATTTTTAGAAATCAGGGATACAAAATAAATGCCTGACAAACCTATTACCGAAATTCCAAAAAGTAAATTACGTTCATTAAAAACAACTTTATCTAACCCATTTAACAATGCAATTAAAGCACTTCCTAAAATTGTTGCAATACTCCAAGTAGCAAAATTCAATGTAATAGCGAGTGTTTGTTGTTGTTTTGGAGTATTACGTAAAATGTAAGGCAGAATAGGAATTTGAATAAATGTATAAGCGGTACCCCATAATAAATGTGCAATTAATATTAATGCAGTTGAATGAATTTGAACTCCTATTAAAATCAACAAAGCAAAAAAAGGCACACCAGCTGCGGCGATATAAAACATGGGCAATATTTTACGACCATTGATATACATCCCTAAAAATAAAGCCAAAGCAAGCATTCCGAAATAACGATACGATGTAAAATGGGCATACTGCGAATCGCTAAAGCCTTCTGATTTCATATACAACGGAAGAATTGTAATAAACGATACATTTATGAGCTGCACAAAAAGTTCTACAATAATTAAATTGTGAATTGACTTATCGAGTGCTGTATATTCCTTTATTGTTTTAAGCATTGTAAATTAACCCCATCTCTCCATAATAGTTAATTCATTCTATTTCGTTTTTTGCTTAATATAATCTAAAATCAATACAAGTTCATTCGGTTCAAACCAGTTCATCTCTTCATCTCTTTTAAACCAAGTAATTTGGCGTTTTGCATATCTTCGCGAATTTTGTTTTATTAAATCAACTGCAGTTTTAAAATCTGTTTTATCATCTAAATAATCAAACAACTCTTTGTAACCTACTGTTTTTAATGCATTCAAATTTTTGTATGCTTTTAATCCTTTAACTTCTTCAAGTAAACCTTCATTCAACATCACATCTACGCGTTCATTAATTCGTTTATACAATAATTCACGCGAAGTGTTAAGTCCAATTTTTATAATATTAAAATCCCTTTTCTTTTTTTTATCTTCACGTAACGAAGAGTATGATTTACCTGTAATTAAGCATACTTCGAGCGCACGAAATACTCGTTGCGGATTTTCTAAATCCACTTTTTTATAATAATCAGGATCCAGATTTTTCAATAATTTCTGCAAACCTTCAATACCTTCCGATTCAAATAAAAAACTCAGTCTATTCCGAACTTCACTATTCGCTTCGGGCAATTCATCAAAACCTTTACATACAGCATCAATGTATAATCCCGAACCACCAACCATTACAACAATATTTTGTGTTTCAAATAATTTGGCTAACAATGCAATTACATCAAACTCAAATTTGCCAACATTATATTCGTCAGTAATAGTATGTGAATTGATAAAATAATGAGGAATGCTATTTAATTCTTCAAAACTTGGTTTAGCTGTACCGATTGTCATTTCCTTAAAAAACTGACGAGAATCGGCTGAAATAATGGGACAATTATATTTTTTTGCAACAGCTATACTTAATGCCGTTTTACCAACTCCCGTAGGACCTCCAATTACAATAAGGGTTTTGGTTGGCATAATTAATTAAGATATAGATCCATAAAATAGATACTATTTTATGGATATTAAAAAAAAGGACGAATTATTTGTTAATCCTCTTCATAGCCAGCCTCAGCACGATCTTCAAACTCTCCTTCTTCATCATCGTGCTCTTCGCTATCGGACTCTTCCATCTCCTCTTCCCCTTCTTCGCCCTCTAAAACAGATATTTCATCTTCGCTGTGAGCTAATGCATATGCTTCATCATCGGCAGGTAATTCGTCTTCATCAAAATCATCATCATCAACAGTAGCCGTAGCAATTGTATTAACCTTATGCTGTTTAGGTGCTAAACCATTGCTTTTCGTACATTTCGGGTATAATACGTTTTCATCATCAGCCAATATCTTTAAAAGCTCTACCATAAAAGTCCATGATGTTTTTGGATCATATATGTATAAAAATTTCTGATGTGGATCGTCAATTAACGAAGCCATTTTATATTTATTCATCAGCTTTGTTGCTGGCACATTTGAGTTTTTTACATCCACATCTTTTGCCAGACGTAATTTAATTTCATCTCCCTTTCTCCAATAATCATCACTAATAAAAAAAGATGCGTCATGCAAATTATCAAAATCTATTGATTTTATAATGACGTTATGAAAATCTTCGAAATTTTGAGTCGATTTTATTTCAATTTCACGATAAACTTCTTCATTATCTTCAAATGTTACTCTAAATCGATAAACAGCCATATTTTATTTGTGTTGATTGGTAAGCAAATAGTATAAATTGGGTTCAAATTTACAAATTCTCTTTTAATTTATAAATCAAAAAACAGTAGCGAATTATTAATTCCCAATAAAACCCTCTAAAGTAAAAATAAGGTCGTTAAATAAAATAACCTTTTCTTCAGCTATATTTTTTTGTGCTGCTTTAATTTTTTTTATGGCATCCTTTACTATTTCTTGTTCAAAAGGACCTGCCATGTTTTCAATAACAGTAATTGCTTCCAATGAAACTAAGTAATTAGAATCTAAAGCCAATAAAATAAAAAAGGATAAATATTTACTAAAATTAATTTCAGATTCCCAACAGGCAGCAACCAATGCATGTTTATTATCTTTTGCTTTTGGGCTAGCTATTGCCAACAACAAAATATCACCCCTATTTTCCTTTTTTAATGTAATAAGTGTATCCTCCTTCACATATTTATTTGAAGGATCGGTAAGTAACGAAATAACACTTGTTATTTTATCCTCTTTAACATCGGGTTGTTCGTTAGTATTATTACCTCCAATAATGGTTGTAATATATTCTTTCGAATCGAAATATTTTTTCAAATCGTTGTTATTATCTACTTTCATTTTAGTCTATAAATTAAATTTTATTAGAAAAACTTTTCTTCGAATTTTATTCCGCAAGTTTCTAATTCAGCAAGCAAAGGATCATAAATTTCTTTATGTGTAGGTATTACAACACCTTTTAAACTAATTTTTCCTTGAAGAATTAATTTAGCTGTTATTGCTAAAGGTAAACCAACCGTTTTAGCCATTGCTGTATAAGTTTGGTCTTCGCCTTTTACAGTTAAAGAAGAAATGATTTTTTTTGATTGACCATTTAATACATATTCAAACTGATGCTGCATTAAAATCATATCAATATCATGTTCATTCAGTTTCCATTTTACCTCCAATAAATCCTGAATAATTTGTGCAGGAGTAGCATTTTTTAAAACAATTTTTGTATCTGTAAACAAGCCCAACCACTCAATTTTACTAAGCGTTTCTGCATCCATTTCATCACCCATAAAGGCAATTAATTTTTCTTTTACAGATTGATTACCAACAGGCAAAAAAGCTTCTAAAAATTGATTGTATGTTAATGAATCAGATGCTTCAATTTGATAAGAATCATCTGTTAATCCTAATTTTACAAAAACATTCCAACCTTTGCAATAACCAGGCATACGTAATGTTCCCCTCAACATAGTTGGAATTTTTTCAATATTATAAAATTTCCGATACGATAACGAATCACGATTTGCGTAACCATCCATCATTCCAATTCCTTCTACTTCAATGGTGTTAATTTGAGTAAACAAACGATTATACGGTATATATTTATACTTACCATTTTCAATATATTGTGCCGTGCCTTGTCCAGCCAATATTACATTACGAGGGTTCCACGAAAATTTATACCCCCATGGATTATCATTGCTTTCAGGTGCAACTAATCCACCACAATACGATTTAAAGGAAGTCAATTCTCCTCCTTGAGCATGCACATGGTCTATTACTTTCATAGCAGATGCATGATCAATACCCGGATCTAATCCTATTTCATTCATTAAAATTACCCCAGCAGATTTAGCTTCAGCATCCAATTCCATCATTTCTTTAGAAACATAAGAAGCAGTAGCCAATGGTTTTTTAAACTTTACACAATCTTTAGCAACATTTAAATGCATAAAAGCTGGCAACATTGAAATAATAATATCGGCACGTTTAATCTCCTTTTCACGCTGTTCATTATTGTTTATATCAAAATAAATAGCTCGGGAATTTGGATGATTAGCTGTTTTTTGCTCAACAAGATCTATAGAAACATCTCCTACTGTAACATTCCATTTCTCAATTTCAGAATTATCGAGTAAATATTTAATTAGTGATGATGCTGAACGACCTGCTCCTATAACGAAAATATTTTTCATAGCTTGTATTATTGAATGCGAATATACATTTTTTAAAAAAACCAGTTAATAAATCCTTTTCAATAATTTATTGGAAAAATGTTTCAAATACATTATTTTTACAAATGAGTATGTATTATCATCATTTTATCGATGAAAATATGAATATAAAATAATTTTAAAAATAACCATTAAAAAAGGAGGACAACATGAAAAACAGTATTCTAAAAAGAAGTGCTTTTTTAAATAAAACAACATTGTTTTTAGCTCTATTCGTTATGGCTTACAACTATTCATTTGCTCAAAAAAAGCAACATGATAAATTATTAGACAACAAAACATATATTGTTGATTTAACTCTGCAAGGAGGCAAAAAAACACCGAAACCGATACCTGACGAATTGAATTTTAAAACAGACAAATTTAAATCAAAAGCGATGGCTGATGAAAGTGAATTTGCTGCGGGGGCTTATACAGCAACTATTGATACAACCGAAGCTGTAAAAGTAATTTCTTTTGATGCGGAAAGTAAAAATCCGAATGATGAAATTTTACATTGGGTAGGTACAGTAACAGGCGAAAATATTGAAGGAAAAGCAACCCTAATAAAAAAAGGTAAAACTAAAAAGGAATATGCTTTTACGGGTACCTTAAAAACAAAAAAGAAGAAATAATTAAAAAATCTTTTAAAAATAATTTATAAAGAGTCCCACAATTATGGGACTCTTTTTTTATAGCTTTGCATATGCAAAAACGATTAATATTTTTCAGTGGTATCTCCGGAGCTATTGCTGTTGCTTTAGGTGCAATGGCTGCACATTTTTTAAAATCTAAAATAAATGGTGGTTTAATAACCGAACTTAATCTACAGACATTCGAAACTGCATCCAAATACCAAATGTATCACAGTTTAGCTATTTTATTAATTTCATTATTATCCAATAAATTCCACTCTAATTTAATTATAAAAGCAGGTTATTGCTTTATGATTGGGATTGTTCTTTTTTCGGGTTCATTGTATTTAATTTCAACAGCAAAATTAATTGGTTTAACTAGTATTAAATGGCTTGGACCAATTACTCCAATAGGTGGATTTTTTTTTATTACAGGTTGGTTATTGCTTGCTTTTGCGGGATTTAAGAAAGATAAATAATATTTAGTTTAAACCCTTCGAAAATTACTAGCACAGATTTATTGACAATTTTAAACCACGATTAAAAAATTAATAAATCATACATTTTACCATGACAAATTACTTAAAATATAAATCTATAATGAATAAAATTGCAGATGTACAATACTCATCGGCGGTTTTGAATTGGGACCAAGAAACCTATATGCCGCCAAAGGGCGCTGCATTTAGAGCGCAGCAATTAGCTACTTTGGCAGGTATCGCACACGAATTGTCAACCACTGAAGAATTAGGTCATTTACTTATTAGCTTATCACAAGATAATTCACTTTCAGAAAAAGAAAAACGCAATATTAAAGAGTCGCTAAAAAAATACAACGACAATAAAAAATACACAACATCTTTTGTTGAAGAGCTAAGTAAATCTATTTCAGAAGCTTTTCAAGCTTGGCAGGAAGCAAAAAAAACTTCTAATTTTAGTTTGTACGCACCTTATCTTGAAAAATTAGTTAAGCTAAAAAGAGAAGAATGTAAACTACTCGGTTATGTTGAACATCCATATGATGCAATGTTAAACCAATATGAGCCAGATGCAAAAACTGCCGATTTAGAAGTTTTATTTGCTGATGTTCGTAACCAGCTAGTAGCATTTGTAAAAAAAATAGCTGCAAAGCCTCAAAATAATGATTCTTTTATGTATTTACATTTTGATAAAGATAAGCAATGGGAATTTGGAGTGGGCTTGCTAAAACAAATGGGATATGATTTTGAAGCAGGCCGACAAGATATATCTTCGCACCCATTTACAACAAATTTCAATTCGGAAGATGTACGTGTTACAACACGAACAAACGAAAATAATTTAAACGAAATGATTTGGAGTTGTATTCACGAAGGTGGACATGCTTTATATGAGCAAGGTTTACCTGTCAGCGAATATGGTTTACCTTCGGGTGAATATATTTCATTAGGTATTCACGAATCGCAATCGCGCTTATGGGAAAACAATGTGGGACGAAGTTTACCATATTGGAATACAAATTTTAGTTCGTTACAAAAAATATTTCCCGAAAATTTTAAAAATGTAAGTACAGAAGATTTCTACAAAGCAATGAACATTGTAAAACCTTCATTAATTCGTACTTCAGCGGATGAGCTAACGTATCACTTTCACATATTAATTCGTTTCGAAATTGAAAAAGCCTTAATTCAAGGAAGTATTGAAGTGAAAGATTTACCTGATTATTGGAATGAAAAATACAAGGAATATTTAGGAGTAGAAGTACCTAATGATGCACAAGGTGTGTTGCAAGATATACACTGGAGTCATGGAAGTTTTGGATATTTTCCAACCTATTCGTTAGGAAGTTTTTATGCTGCACAGTTTTTTGCTCAAGCGTTAAAAGAAATTCCTGAATTAGAATCTGAAATAGAAAAAGGGAATACAAAACCTTTACTAGATTGGCTTAGAGAAAAAGTTCACATACATGGGAAGTATTATACAGCAGCGGAACTGTGCCTTTTTATAACAGGCGAAAAACTCAATTTCAACTATTTTATGGCGTATGCAACAAAAAAATACAGTCGTTTGTATCATTTGTAAAATGATTTCTGTTAGTACAAAATAGAAACAAAACAAAACAAAATGAAAATAATTGATAGTGAAATGGAGCCTGCAATATTTGTTACAAAATTTATTTCACAAACAAATAAAAATATATTTTTAACTGGTAAAGCTGGTACAGGAAAAACAACTCTCCTCCATCATATCGTAAAAAACACCTATAAAAAATGTATTGTAGCTGCCCCTACAGGCATTGCTGCCATAAATGCAAAAGGTGTAACACTGCATTCCTTATTTCAATTACCTTTCGGAAGTTTTATCCCTGTAATTCAAGCATCGCTATCGTTTAACGAAAACTCAAAAATAAATGATCCAAATTCGTTAATAAAAGGCTTGCAAATGTTTGATGCAAAACGAAAACTTTTGCGCGAATTGGAATTATTAATTATTGATGAAGTAAGTATGTTACGTGCCGATTTGCTAGATGCAATCGATTTTATTTTACGACATGTGAGACGGAAAAATCATTTACCTTTTGGTGGGGTGCAAGTTCTTTTTATTGGCGATTTGTTACAACTTCCCCCAGTAATAAAAGAGGATGAATGGGGAGTTTTAAAAAGTTATTATAACAGCATTTATTTTTTTGATGCGCGCGTATTTCAAGACAAAAAACCTGTTTACATTGAGTTAAATAAAATATATAGGCAAGCTGATGAAACATTTGTTAACCTTTTAAATCATTTGCGTAATAACGAAATGACAAATGAAGACTATACTTTGTTAAACAAATATTTTATTCCAAATTACAAATCTTCACCTACCGATAATTCGATTTTCCTTACAACACATAACTATAAAGCAAACGAATTAAATAAAAACTTTTTAAGTAGATTAACCAATCAAACATTTTTATTTAATGCTAAAATAGAGGGTGATTTTAACGAATATGCGTATCCTTTAGAAAAAACATTGGAGCTAAAAAAAGGTGCGCAAGTAATGTTTGTAAAAAATGATGCTACAGGTCAACAGCGCTATTTCAATGGGAAAATTGGCACCATTACTTCATTAACAATTGAAAAGATTGAAGTTCAATTTGATGATTCAAAAAATAAAATAATTGTAGAGCCCTATAAATGGGAAAATATAAAATATAAATTGAATGCTACCAGCAACGAAATTGAAGAAAATGTTGCAGGCACATTTACGCAATATCCCATAAAATTAGCCTGGGCTATAACGGTTCATAAAAGCCAAGGTTTAACATTTGATAAAGCAATTATTGATATTGGTGATGCCTTTGCTCCTGGGCAAGTATATGTTGCCCTATCGCGTTTACGATCTTTAGATGGTTTAATTTTAACATCACAAATGAATATAAATAGCATTAGTAAAGATGAAAAAATAAACACCTACTCAAAAGCGCAAACGGAGGAACAAAATTTAAACTATTTACTATCAAGCGAAACAGATTTATATTTAAAAAATTATGTGTTGCGGAGTTTTGATTTTGATTTACTTATTCGACAAATACAAGAACATGCAGATAGTTACATAAAAAAAGACGAAGCAAAATCTATCAAACAAAGACACCAGCAATGGGCAAGAGAATTAGAAAAAAAAATATTAGAAATCAAACCAGTTGCAGATAAATTTAAAAACCAAATACACATTATTACCGAAAAAAAAGATCCTGGCTATCTTGACTTTTTATACACACGCGTAATAGCTGCAACGGATTATTTTATGCCTGTTTTAAAAGAATTATCTAAGCAAATTTTAAAACAAGTAGAAAAGATAAAATCAGAAAAAAAAATAAAATCTTATGTAGAAGAGCTATTGGAATTGGAAGTTTTATTGTTTGAACAACAAAAAACAATTAATAAATCGGCTTTAATTATTGAAGCAACAATTACGAATAAGGAAATTACTGGAGAAGAAATTAAAAAATTAAGTTTTGATTTAGTACGAGAAGAAAAATTAAAAGAACTATTTACTTCACCTATAAAAGGTGCCCAAACAGATGAAGGCAGCAACATTTTAAAAGTTCCTAAATTAAAAACAAAAAAAGTTACTGCCGAAAAAAAGGAGAAAAAAGATACCAAAGAAGAAACATACAAACTATATAAATTGGGGAATTCTATTGAAAAAATAGCATCTACACGTGGTATGGCTAGCACTACTATTGAAGGTCATTTGGCTCATTATGTAGCCAAAGGCGAAATAAAACCAACCGATTTTATTTCTGCAGAAAAAATGGAAAACATTATTACAGTTAGTAAAAAGCTAAATACACTTTTCTTTAACCCAATAAAACAAGCACTGGGAGACGAATACACCTATAGCGAAATTAAATTTGCTGTGGCTGGATTTTTATCATCGGATAGAGAGGGTGTTTCGGAGTAGAACTATTTTTTTTATAATTTTGTTATATGGAATACATCCAGCTTTTTCAAAAATTATACGAAGCTAAAATTCGTTATTTAATTTGTGGTGGTTTAGCAGTTAATATTTACGGTATTCCTCGTATGACTGCTGATATAGATATTATACTTGATTTTACGGATGATAATTTAGATACGTTTGAAACTGTAATTAAGCAGCTCAAATATCAATCAATGATTCCTTTATCGATAAAAACGTTTGTCACAAAAAAAGAAAGACAAAAAGCGATTGATGAAAAAAAATTAATTCCATATTCTTATTTCAATAGCTTTTCGAATTATATGAATTTGGATGTATTGATGGATGTTCCTCTTAATTTTGATGATTTATGGGCTTCTAAAGAAGAGCGCTCAATTAACAACATAACTGTAAATATTGTTTCGATTGAGCATTTAATTGCATTAAAACAATACGCAAATAGAAAACAAGACTTGAATGATATAATTTTACTTTCAAAACTTTCTGAAAAATGAAAAATTACAACATTATACCTAAAGCAGAAAATGCTGGAAAAGGTTTTGATTACACAGTTACCGATGAACAAATAAAAGAACATCAAAACCGAACGTTGTTAGAAATTTTTGAATGGTTAGAAAATACCAACAAATTTATATACTCCATCCAAACTCCCGAAGAACGTGAACGAATGAAATTGGCTAAAAACTTTAAAGCTTAATTTCTCCTTTAATACAAACGCGGATTTCAGGATTTCCAAGAACATTGATTATTTCTCCCGAATTAAATTCAACCGCACCAATTAACATGTTCGAATTAATTGATGTGTTTTTAATATTTAAACTTTCAATATCTTTTAATTCCAAAACTGTAACAGCATATTGATCTTTATACAAAAACTGATTAATTACATCTTTCTATTTAACATCTATATATTTTTTTAGACTACAACTCCTTCTTCTTATAAGCCATAAACAAAGCTCCACCAATAAATACAAACAATAAAATACTAGAAGCCAATGAAATTTTTTCACCAACAAAATATTTTTTGGGTTCAAATTTAAATTCAATGTTATGCTTGCCTGCTGGTATACGCATGGCACGTAAAATATAATTGGATGCAAAGTGTGGTTTTAATTCACCATCTAAATATGCATTCCATCCTTCTTTATAATAAATTTCTGAAAAAACAGCTAATTGTTCAGTAGTAGAATTTGATTCGTAGTTTAATTTATTTGCTCTATATTCAGTTAATTTAATTGTTGCAGCAGCATCTTGTTTTTGCGTAAATCCCTCTAATTCATTTTTATAACGCTCGTCAACCACAACAGTATGAGCAGGATTAATTTCCGAAACTATTTTAATCTCTTCATCCGCATTTTTTGCATACTTAATATCAGCTACAAACCAAGCATTACCCAATGCATACCGGTTTTGTAATGGTGGTGCATCGGGATTGTAAATTATGTATTTTGTATTCAACATATTTAAAACACCTTGATGCGA
>CANCPZ010000044.1 GCA_947380175.1 Bacteroidota bacterium
TACTTTTAAAACAATCCATCAACAGATAAATAGCGTTCTCCTGTGTCGTAATTAAAGGTTAATATTTTTGAGTTCTCTGGTAGTTCATTTATTTTTTTTGCTACAGCAGCTAATGAAGCGCCAGTAGAAATTCCAACTAAAATTCCTTCTTCTTTAGCAATTCGCCTAGTATATTCAAACGCCTCCTCTTTGCTAACTTGTATGGTTCCGTCAAGTATATTTTTATTAAGGATGGTAGGAACAAACCCTGCTCCAATGCCCTGTAAAGGATGTGGTCCAGGAGCGCCTCCACTTAATACGGGCGACAATTCGGGTTCTACAGCAAACACTTTAAGTTTTTCAAATTTTTGTTTTAATATTTCGGAAACACCTGTGATATGTCCGCCAGTACCAACACCAGTAATAATTACATCAATTCCATTTGGAAATGCTTTCAAAATTTCCTGAGCTGTTGTGTGTTTGTGGATATTAACATTGGCTTGATTTTCGAACTGGCTAGGTATCCAAGAGTTTGGTGTTTTTGCTGCAATTTCGTTAGCTCTTTCGATAGCACCTTTCATTCCTTTTTCTCTTGGAGTAAGATCAAAATCGGCTCCATAAATCGACATTAATTTTCTTCTCTCAATGCTCATTGATTCTGGCATTACCAAAATTAATTTATAGCCTTTTACTGCACAAACAAGGGCTAAACCAATTCCTGTATTGCCACTTGTTGGTTCTATAATTACCGTGTTTTTATTCAGCAGGCCTTTTTCTTCAGCATCATTTATCATTGCTAGTGCAATCCGGTCTTTAATACTGCTTCCTGGATTATTTCTTTCGAGTTTAATCCATACGTCGTGTTTGTTTCCAAAAATTTTATTTAGTTTAACATGTGGCGTGTTGCCAATTGTTTCCAAGATGTTTTGATAGTTCATAGTTAATTGATTTTATATTACAAAATTTATAGCTTCGTTTGATTCGTATTTTTCTTTAATAATTATTTCACTTTTATGATAAACAAGGGAATTGGGCAAAATGCTTTTCGTAATCCAGACATTTCCCCCAATCACACAATTAGTTCCGATAATAGTTTTGCCTCCCAATATGGTAGCATTTGAGTATAAAATAACATTGTCTTCGATGGTAGGATGACGTTTATTGTCTTTCAATGCTTTCGAAACTTGCAAAGCTCCTAGTGTAACACCTTGATAAAGTTTAACATTATTACCAATTATGGTTGTTGCTCCTATTACGATTCCTGTGCCATGGTCAATTGCAAACGAGTTGCCAATTTGAGCAGCAGGATGAATATCTATTCCGGTTTTAGAATGAACGTATTCTGAAATCATCCGAGGAATAATTTTAAGACCTTTTCCCCACAAATAATTTGCAAACCGATAAATCGATATTGCAAAAAAACCAGGATAAATGTGAATTACCTCATCCATATTTTCAGCGGCTGGGTCAAACTCAAAAATTGCCTGAGCATCTTTTAAACATTTAGTGTAAACTTCATCTACGCTACTCCAGAAATGGTTAATAAACAATTCAATGTTTTCTGTTAAAACAATTTCGTAAGAAATTATTTTCTGAAAAGATTTTTCCAATTCAATTTTTTTTGATTCTGACGGTGATTCAATTTTTTTCTGAATAAAAACAAACTCAAAAAAGGTATCTACAAACTCATAAAGCTCTTTTTTATTCGGATACAGACATTGCCCAAGCGTTGGTGTATTTTTATTTTCTATAAATCGTTGCATTTCCTAATCGTTTCAATTGATTAAAACATCATTCATTTTTTTATGATTGATCCATAAACAGTATTTTGAAAATATTTTTATATCCCTTTTTTAATTTATTCGTCCTTGTTTTAGCCTCCTCGCGTAATTTTATTTTAAATAGGAGCTGAGACAAGTTTAATGTATAATAAAATATTTTTATTGTGATAACCTTCTATAGTCTTACAAATTTAAAAGGCTATTAGGTTGCTAGGGGATTTTAGCACATACAAATGCGACAACAGCACCTACAAAAATAGCTAGAAAAGGATTTAAGGTGTTTTTTCTGTTGAGAGAAGAAATGAATTATTTTTCTTGTTGGTTTCCTTCTATTTTCTTCCATTAAAATAGATGTTTTTATAATATTTCCCATAACATTAGGATGGTTTTTAAAATGTATTTCGATGCAAATATACAAACTCCATCGAAATAATAGACTATTGCTTTAAGTTTTTTTAAAAGTCGTATTATTTTTTTATGATTTTTGTTTTTTTACTGGATTTAATTAGCTTCTTTTCTCTTTCTAATAGGCTCGCAATGCTAGTATTTGAAAGAACACGAAGGCTCGCATCCCTAACTTCAATAGACACATTTCTTAGTCCACAAACTTCTTCGTTCACACATTCTTCGCACCGCTCATAAAAATTAATACTAACACAGGGCACCAAAGCAATTGGGCCATCTGTTAAACGCATAACACTACTTAACATTACTTCTTCAGGTGGTTTTATAAGATAATACCCTCCTCCAACACCTCTTTTGCTGCCCAATACGCCTGTTTTTCTAAATTCGAGTAAAATTGCTTCTAAAAATTTTTTAGGAATATTTTCGTTATCAGAAATACTAGATATAAGTACAGGTCCTTTTCCATACTCTTTTGCAAGCGCTAAAAGTGCTTTTATTGCGTATTTCGATTTTTTGGATAACATCTTAATTGTACAAGTACCAAATTTACTAAAATTAAGTTACTCTTTATCTTAATACGCACAAACAAATAATTTATTATCCTTTTTATTATAAATATTAAACAATGAATTAAAATTTACATATGCAATGATGTAATTTGTTGTGGATGATCTATGCTCCTCTTCAATAGATAATATTTCCAAGTCTTTTAGCTCCTCTTTGTTTTGAAAACGTATATAAAGCCTAATCGAAAAATCGTACTCAATCTGTTTGGCGCCATCTTCAATTTTTGCATTTGCACTCAATGCTTTTTTTAATTTTTTGTAACCATATTTATAGTCGTAGGTTAAGGCTGAAATGTCTGACAAAACAGCACTTCCTGTAGGGTGGCTCCCAGCACCTTTTCCTACAAACGTTTGTTTACAAGAATATGCCCCTTCTACTTCTACAGCATTGTATTCATATACAACATTAAATAATTCACTTTCTCTGTCCACAAAATGAGGCAATGTATAAACTCTGAATTTATCTCCAGCTTTAAAAGAAACGCCTAACATTTTAATTCGCAATCCTCTTTGTTTTGCGTATAAAATATCGTCATAGCTGATGTTTTGAATTCCTGTATTAAAAATATCATCAGGGTTTAATACTACACCAAATGCATGAATAGTTAATAATAATGTTTTATATTTTGTATCAAAACCGGCAACATCTAACCATGGATCGCTTTCCGCAAAACCGCTAAGCTGTGCATCTTTTAATATTTCTATGTAATCTTTATTTTCCAACTCCATGCGTGTTAAAATATAATTACAGGTGCCATTTAAAATACCTCTAACACTACTCAACAATTCATTGTCATAATACTCTTCTAAATTACGAATGATTGGAATACTGCCACCTGCAGAGCCTTCGTAAATCAAAGCAACATTGTTTTTTTCTTGAAGTTGGTAAAGTTCTTTGAAATTTTCTGCAAGCATTTTTTTATTTGCAGAAACAACGCTCACTCCATTATTCATTGCGTCTCTTACAATTGCAAAAGCTTCGTCAGCATTGTCAATTAATTCAACAATAACATTCAGGTTATCGCGCTTTAATATATCGTCTTTGTCAAATGTAAAAAAAGAGGGATCAATTTTCCTTTTTTTATTTTTATCTCTCACACATATTTTTTCGATACTTGCTTTTAATCCTTCCGAATGGTTTAATACGTCGTACAAGCCTTGTCCAACACAACCAAAGCCAAATAAACCAATTGTAATATTTTTGTTTTCCATAATTTATGCTTGCTGCGTTTTATTTTTTTTGTAAAAAGTGTATTTTTTAATCAATAAGAATAAAACTATTTTAATTGTTATTTCATTTTCTTAAATACTTGCATTGTAAAGTGTATACCAATCTTCTCTATTTAAATTAATAGAATATGCACTGGATGCATTCTTGATTCGTTTTTTATCAGTACTTCCAATTATTGGCAAAGCACCTAATTTATATAACCACGCAATGGCAATTTGCTCAATGTTAACGTTGTGTTTTTTTGCAATTTCAACCAAACATTTTCTAACTTTTAATGCTTTCTTATCTTTACCCGACAGTATTCTTCCTCCTGCCAAAGGAGCCCAGGCCAAAGGTTTGCTGTATTGCTCTTTTATAAAATCGAGTCGTCCATCATTGATTGCGCTTGTTTGTAATAAGCTTAATTCTATATGGTTGGTAATTATTGGCTGCGACAAATGTTCTGCCAATAAACGATGTTGCGATGCATTGAAATTAGCAACACCAATAAATTTTATTTTCCCATTCAATACCAATTCCGAAAGTATAGCTGCCGTTTCTTCTACATTAAAAAGCGGATCATTGTTTTCTAAAAGAAAAATATCAATATAATCTGTTTTTAATTTTTTCAAAGAAGCGTCTACAGAATCTTTAATGTGTTTAGCACTGTGATCAATAAAAACATTATTACCTTTCTTACGAATTCCTGTTTTTGTAGAGATTACAATATCTTCACGCTTAAATGATTTTTTTTGAATCGCTTTACCAAACAATTCTTCGATTTTTCCATCACCATATTGATTACTGTGATCGAAGGTATTAACACCCAACCCAAGGTTGTAGTTGATAATGTCGGTTACTTTTTTTTCAGTAATCAACTCTTTTTTGCTCCATCTCCAAAAGCTATAGATTGCCGCTGACACTTCTGGTCCCGAATCGCTTATGTATACTTTTTCCATTTTCTTTTTTTTGTTTAATTTGACAGTTTAATAAAATAAAAAAGCTTCCCGTTTTTCGGAAAGCCTTTTTAAAATGTGATTTTTAATATGTTTTATTACAACAAGCTTCCCATAAATTACGTAAACATCATACAGCACATATTGGCGCTGTTGATTATAAATAAATTATTTCCTACTATGTTGTTCATTTTTTTAATTATTGCGTTGCAAATATAGGTTACTCTTTTTTAAAAATCCAGATTTATTTTTCTATTTATTTTAAAAACCTCCTTTTTTTTAATAATAACAATGCTTTTAACCTTTGTTGCTTTAGAATATTTTTAGCCATTTAAGTTTATTTAAATATAATAAATACTATACCAATTTTTTCTCCACTAAATATTCTGCAATCTGCACAGCATTGGTGGCTGCACCTTTACGCAAATTATCCGAGACGATCCACATATTTAATGTTTTATCTTGTGTTTCATCTCTACGCAGTCTACCAACAAAAACATCATCTTTATCGTGTGCAAGCATTGGCATTGGATATTTAAAATTCTTGATGTCATCTATTAAAGTTACGCCAGAAGAGGCTTGTAGGATGTTGCGTATTTCTTCTAACTCAAATTCGTTTTCAAATTCCACATTAACACTTTCGCTATGGCCACCCATTACAGGCACGCGCACTGTTGTTGCTGTTACCCGAATGGTATTATCACCCATGATTTTTTTTGTTTCATTCACCATTTTCATTTCTTCTTTGGTGTAACCATTATCAGTAAATGCATCAATTTGTGGTATCACATTTAAATCAATAGTATACGCATAAGCCATTTCCCCTTTAATACCTTTACGCTCATTCATCAATTGTTCAACAGCTTTAACCCCAGTTCCTGTAACCGATTGGTAAGTTGAAACAACAATACGTTTTATTTTATATTTTTTGTGTAGAGGGTTTAATGCAACAACCATTTGTATGGTAGAGCAATTTGGGTTTGCAATAATTTTATCTGTTTCTGTTAGCTCATTTGCATTTATTTCGGGTACAATTAATTTTTTTGTAACATCCATTCTCCAAGCCGAAGAATTATCGATTACAGTAATACCTGCTTCTGCAAATTTTGGAGCCCACTCAATAGAGGTGCTTCCTCCTGCTGAAAACAAAGCTATTTCGGGCCTACTGTCAATAGCTGTTTGAAGCCCTACAACATTGTATTTTTTTCCTTTAAAGGAAACTTCTTTACCGATGGATTTTTCGGATGCTACTGGAATAAATTCTGTAATTGGGAAATTACGTTCTTCTAAAATTTGAATCATTTTTGTGCCAACTAATCCTGTTGCACCAACTACCGCTATTTTCATTTTTTATAAATGTTATTTTTAATTGCTTTATTTATAGGCGATGCAAACTTACTTATTTTCGAGATTCGACTTCATGTTTTTGAACAGATAAATTTTTCGAATAATAAAATTTATCTGATTGAAAAACATAATTTTATAAAATCAAATATTTTATCTTAGTGAAATAAATAGCCCTATGAATTTATTAATCAATATCACATCCATAATACTTGTACTTATTTTATTAATTATAGCTTTTAGATATTTTGAAACCTATTGGTCGTTTAAATTATATAAGCCTTATCAGTGGGAAGAGGCAGTTAACAATAAACTGATTTCAGATAATTTAAAATCGCTCGAACGGAATTATTACGATAAGATTCGTTTTTATAATTTTTGGTTTCAAATAGAGCGATTAAAAAGAGAAAAAATCGATGGAGATTTTGCCGAACTAGGTGTTTACAAAGGCGAAACAGCTAATTTTATTCATGAAATGGATACAAGTCGTAAAATTCATTTGTTAGATACATTTGAAGGTTTTCATGAAATAGATTTACAACACGAAAACAAACAAGAAGGCAAATATTCACCGTACGAATTTTCGGATACGAGTTTGGAAGCAGTTAAGAAATATATCAATGGAAATGATTCTGTTTTCTATTACCCTGGCTATTTTCCCGAATCAGCCTCCACACTAAAGGATAAAACATTTTCACTTGTCCATCTAGATGCTGATTTGTATTTACCAACAATTGAAGGCTTAAAGTTTTTTTATCCTCGGCTTGTTCCTGGTGGTGCAATTATTGTTCACGATTATAACCACAACTGGGGTGGAATAAAAAAGGCATTAAACGAATTTTTACCTACTATCCCCGAAACATTAATAGAATTAGCTGATTGGAAAGGAAGCGCCATGATTATTAAAAATAAATAATTGTATTAATAATCTTTTATGGACGACAAAACCTCCTTGATATTTTTAATATCAGACAGAACATCAAAATATTTTTTAGAAATATCTTTTGGTTCCGATAACGTATCATTCTCTTTATAGCCAAAAAAATCAGCTATTCTACTAAAATTTTCTTTTGTACTTGTTCGAATTTGATCTTGCATATTGGTATTTACAACTCCTGGAGCTATCGAAAATATATTAAATCCTCTATGAATGTTTTCTGTTGGATGCGTTGCTCGTATTTTTTGTTCAGTATCAACTACCCTACTAAACATATCTAACCCTGCCTTAGAAGCACAGTATACCGCCCAGCCATCAATAGGGTTTTTGCCTGCCCCCGAACTTATATTTACAATTACTTTTTCTGCATCACTAGATTCGTAACAATTCATAAAAGCATTTGTTAAAATACAAGGTGCAATTAAATTAAGTGTGTAACTTTTTATAATTGTTTCGGCATCTAACTTGCCAACAGGTTTAATAAAACCCAGTGTACCTGCATTGTTTATAAGGAATATTTTTTTTGCATTGGCGTGTAATTCAAATGTAAAGTCACTTATTTGGTTTGCAACCGTTAAGTCTAAATAAAAATGGCGATAATTTTTATGTTTTATGCTGCACTCACGCGACATACCAATTACATTGTTGGATGGATTTTCTAATAAATATTCTGCGAAAGCTTTACCAATTCCTTTGCTTGTGCCTGTTATGTAATAGTAGTTCATTCTTTAATATTTATTATAAAGGTAAATAAAAATAAAAAAAGCAAGCGAATATAATTCACTTGCTTTTTACTAATCATTTAAAATAAAATTATCCTAATGCCTGTTTCAAATCAGCTATCAAATCTTCAATGTTTTCGATACCAACACTTAAACGCAATAATGATTCAACAACACCAGCTTTATCTCTTTCTTCCTTTGGAATAGAAGCATGAGTCATTGTTGCTGGATGATTAATTAAGGATTCTACACCACCTAATGATTCTGCTAATGAAAAAACTTTCATGTTTGATGCTATTTTAAATGCATCTTCTTGTTTGTTTCCTTTTAATGAAAATGAAATCATTCCACCAAAATCGCGCATTTGTTTTTTTGCAATATCGTGGTTCGGGCTGTCAGGAAAGCCTGGCCAATACAGCTTATCTATTTTAGGGTGTGTTTTTAAAAACTCAGCTATTTTACGGCCATTATAGCAATGGCGCTCCATGCGAATGTGTAATGTTTTTAAACCACGCAATACTAAAAAACTATCCATTGGTCCAGGAGTAGCTCCACAACTATTATGAATAAAGGCTAATTGCGTATAAAGATTTTCATCAGTCACACACAATGCGCCCATTATCACATCACTATGTCCACCTAAATATTTAGTTGCTGAATGCATTACTATATCAGCACCTAATGCTAATGGGTTTTGCAAAAACGGAGAAGCAAATGTATTATCAACTGCACAAATTATTTTATTTTCTTTTGCAATTTTAGCACATGCTTCAATGTCAATAATCTGCATAGTTGGATTAGTAGGTGTTTCCAACCAAATCATTTTTGTATTTGCATTGATGTATTTATTGATATTGGTCACATCTTTCATATCAATGAAATGAAATTTTATTCCAAAAGGCGCAAACACTTTGGTAAACATGCGGTAACTACCACCATACAAATCATCTCCTGTAATTACTTCATCGCCTGGTCGTAATAATTTCATTACAGCATCAATAGCACCCATTCCGCTCGAAAAACACAATGCGTATTTCGCTCCTTCTAATTCTGCTAAACATTTTTCTAAAGCTGATCGTGTCGGATTTTTACCTCGCGCATAAGCATATCCTTTATGGTTTCCGGGACTTTCTTGCCAGTAAGTTGATGTTTGATAAATAGGAGTCATTATTGCCCCAGTTGTTGGATCAGGCTCTTGACCTGCATGTATTGCTTTGGTCCCAAAACCAAATGTTGTTGTACTAGCCATTTATTTTAAATTTATTTGCGTTGTAAAGGTAATAGTTTAAAAAATGTGTAAGCCATTGATTTGATATTTTAAAAAATATAATCAATTCGAATTTTGTATCTTTGTATTACAAATGAAAACCATTCAAAAAATATCTTCAATTTCATTGGCAGTAATTTTTTTATTGTCGAGTCTTGGGCTTACAGCCAATAAGATGGTTTGTTTGAAAAGTGGGAAAACAAAAATTGCATTTACGCATTTTAAAGATTGCTGTTCTAATAAAAACGCTGCAACACCTCTAGTTAAATCAACTTGTTGCGCTATTCAAAATAGCGATTTTCAATTATTAGATCATAGTATTTCTGGAAAAAACAATGTTCCTTCAGCAAAATATTTTGCAACATTCAATAGCTTTTTAACTACTTGTGCATTTAAGCAATCCAATAATTTTGTGTCTTTTTCTTATGTCGATTTACCACCTCTCTTGCCTGGTAGACAATTATTATTCTTTATCTCCGTTTTAAATATTTGATTTTTTATTTCATGCCTATTTATTAAACTCTAAAATTTTGGGTTAATAAAAATTTATGAATTGTTTATTTTATTAGAAATTAAACAACCTTAAAAAATCAGCAATGAACCGTATATTTTATTTATATATATTTTTAATATTCACAAAATCAATTTGTGCTCAACATACTATGGGCCTTGTTTTTGGGATTGACGATAAAGCGAAAAAAGAAGCCTTGCTAGGCGCCAATGTATATTGGTTGGGCACAACAATAGGCTCTTTAACTAACCAAACAGGTTTTTTTCAAATACCTAATCCTGAAAAAATTCCTTCAAAATTAATTGTAAGTATGGTCGGTTTTGTGAGTGACACAATTACTATAAATAGCAAGGATCAAAAAGATTTACGGGTGGTTTTACAAAATCAAATCAATTTAAACGTGGTTGAAGTAACCGAAACCCAGATGACAACAATGAACAAAATTTACACGCCAATTAATATGGAAGTTATTGGAAGCAAGGAATTATTAAAAGCTGCATGTTGTAATTTGTCGGAAAGTTTTAGTACCAATGCATCGGTTGATGTGGCTTTTACTGATGCTGTTTCGGGAGCAAAAAAAATTCAAATGCTTGGTTTGGACGGAATATATACCCAAATACTTTCGGAGAATATGCCCATGCTTAGGGGGCTTTCGGCAACTTATGGATTAAATTACATTCCCGGAACGTGGATACAAAACATAATGGTAACGAAAGGAACAGGGTCTGTTGTAAACGGTTACGAGAGTATTTCGGGACAAATAAATCTGGAATTTTTAAAACCTCAAGATCAGAAAAAAAGATTTTTTATTAATTTGTATGGCAATCAAAAAGGTCGCACAGAAGTTAATATTCATTTGTCTAAAAAAATAAATACGAAATGGAGCAGTATGTTATTTACACATGCCAGTTCTAATTTATTAAAGCAAGATATGAATAATGATGGGTTTTTAGATATGCCTTTAACGCAATTATATTCCGCTTTTAATAGATGGGATTACCACAATCAAAAAAACGTTGAAGCTCAGTTTGGTATTAAAGCGTTGTATGAAAAAAGGCAAGGAGGTCAAACAAATTTTATTTATTCTGAAAATAACGATTCTTCAAATCATTATGGTATAGGTGTTAATACAAAAGCAATTGAGTATTTTTCTAAAACAGGATTTATGTTTCCTGCAACCCCATATAAAAGTATAGGTCTTCAAACTTCTGGAAAATGGCAGCAACAGGATATGTATTTTGGATTACGAAAGTATAATGGTGAACAAAAAAATGTTTATGCAAATTTAATTTATGCCAATATTATTGGTAATACTAACCATAAATATAAGCTTGGTGCCAGTTATGTGTTTGATGATTATAAAGAAAATTTTAATGATTCATCATTTAATCGTACAGAAAGTGTTCCGGGTGTTTTTGCTGAATATACTTATTTGCATTCTGATAATTTTTCATTAGTAGCAGGCATTCGAGCAGATTATCATAATTTGTTTGGAATGTTTTATACACCCCGTTTACATCTAAGATATAATGTTACAAAAAAAACTACGTTGCGTATTTCGGGAGGAAGAGGGTTTAGAACAAGTAATATTTTTGTTGAAAATCAATCCATTTTTGCAAGTTCCCGCAAAGTAATTATTCATGAAAGCTTTAAGCCCGAAATAGCTTGGAATTATGGTTTTTCAGCCAACGAACAATTTACATTATTTAATAATTCGGCATTCATAAATATTGATTTTTTTAGGACCGATTTCGAAAACCAGGTTGTGGTAGATGTAGATCAAAATGTACATCAAGTAGTTTTTTATAATTTGAATGGTAAGTCGTATTCCAATTGTATGCAAATAGACGTAAATGTTGAACCTATAAAACAAGTAGTGGTTAAAGTAGCTTACAAATGGTACGATGTAAAAAGCACTTATGACAAGCAATTACTTAATAAGCCATATGTACCCAAACATCGCGTAATGTTTAATGTTGCTTATTCCTCTTACATGGATATTTGGAAATATGATTTTACCGTTAATTGGCTCGGTCAAACTCGTATTCCAAATACCTTTTTATCTCCCGTTCAATATAAGTTGCCAACACATTCAAATGAATATTATTTGCTGAATGCACAAATCACAAAAAAATTTAGAAAATTTGATACCTATTTAGGCGCTGAAAATATATTGAACTTCACACAAAAAAATCCTATTGTTGCTGCTGAAAACCCGTTTGGCAATAATTTTGATGCATCGATGGTATATGCGCCAATAGAAGGTAGAATAATTTATGTTGGAGTACGAATGGAGATTAAATAATAAATCAATTAGAAACACTAAAATTTTAAAACAAAAAAATGAAAACAACAATAATAATTTTTTTTACAAGTATTACTTTGCTCTTAATGACAGTTTTTACAAAGGCTTTGGCACAAGAAACAATAGCCGAAATAAAAATTAAAACATCAGCCACATGCAGCATGTGTAAAGAAACAATTGAAAAACATCTTGCTTTCGAAAAGGGAGTAAAAAAATCAAACTTGGATGTGGAATCAAAAATCCTTACCGTTATTTATAATCCCAAAAAAACAGCACCCGAAAAAATTCGTACAGCTGTTTCAAAAAGTGGGTATGATGCTGATGATGTAAAGGCTGATGTAAAAGCGTTTAATAATTTAGAAGATTGTTGTAAAAAAGGGAAAGTTTGTAAAGAGAAATAATTTTTCATTAAAAGGTCGAGGTGTAAAATCCAGAAGCTTGAGTACGCAAAGAAAATAATTTATATATAGTCCATCAAACAAACAAAAAGGTGGATACGTTTTTATTTAACAATGGTTATAGAGCCGATGTATTTATGTATCTCATCATAAACATCTCTTAATCGTACTTTGTAAACATACACCTCTTCTTGAGAAATTTCTAAACCGTTGTTTGTTTTTCCATCCCAACCTTTATTTATATCATCAGCATAAAAAATCATATTTCCCCACCTATCAAAAATATAAATTTCAAATTCCTTTATGCCCACTCCTTTACTTTTAAAAACATCATTTTTGCCATCCTCATTAGGCGAAAATGCATTTGGAATATAAAATGTAAATACTGGATTAACAACAATGTCTTGGGTTGTTGTATCGTAACAGCCATCCGTATTACGAACAATCAATTGGGCATTATATGTTCCGGGCATATCGCTAGGATAGGTATGCGTAGGGTTGGGATTAAAAAAAGATAAAGAAACCCCATCACCAAAATTCCATAACCAATAATTTGCGCCTCCTGTTGATTGATCGTTAAATGTTACATTTGGTTCAAGCAAAGAAGTTGAATTTGGAGTAGTTTTAAAATCAGCCACTGGATTGGCTTTTGCGTTAATCATATTGGTATAAGTGAGTGAAGATGAGCATCCATTGCTAGATTTTACACTCAAAGAAACAGAATACATACCTGCTAAACTGTAACAATGAAAAGGGTTTTGAGATGTAGAATCGGATGATCCATCACCAAAATTCCATTTCCATGAACTTATTGAACCTGTCGCAACACTTGATGCATCAATAAATCGTGTACAAAGTGGAGCGCAGCCTGTTGTGTTTGCTGAAACAAAATTTGGAATAGGAGCAGGTATAACAGATATTGTTCTTATATCGGTATCGGTGCTACCGCAACCATCAGTTGCTGTTACAGTATAGGTGGTGTTACTTGTGGGGCTAACTTGAATTGCAGTTCCTAAACCAGATGGGGCCCATGTATACGTATAAGGCCCTCCACCACCCCCTGTAGCAAGTGCGGTAAGTGTTGCAACATCTCCACTGCAAACAGAAATTGGTCCGTTGGCTAAAACTGTAAGCGCTGTATTTAATGAAACGGTTACGGTAATTGGCAATGCTGGGCATCCAAATAAAACATCGCTTACATTAACGGTATATGTTGTAACTGTTGTAGGACTTACCGATATGCTTGAGCCAGTTGCAAAAGCAGGGGTGCCAGGTTTGTCCCAAGAATAATTATATAACCCACCATTACCTCCTGTAGCAGTAGCAACTAGCGTTGCATTGCCACCACTACAAATAATAATATTTGCAATGGGAGCTATAACAACTGGTGGTGGTTGCAAAATAATAATTGACGAAGTATCTGTGCAGCTATTGTTATCTGTAATAGTGCAAATGTATGTACCCGAACACAATCCTGTTACATTAGCCAAATGCTGAATGGGAAAAGTATCCCATGTATAAGTGTAACCGATGGTTCCTCCTGTTGCCGAAGCGGTTGCTGTGCCATCGCAGCTTCCACTGCAGCTTGGTATTGTCGAAGTATTTATAGAGGATACAAGGGCAGCAGGTTCTGTAATGCTTGTATCTGATACAATGCTGCAACCCCATAAATCGGTTGTTGTAATGGTATACGAATTGGGGCACAAGCCTGTTATTGTTGGCGTAATTTCTCCGTTTGACCAACTGTAATTATAAGGTGCTAGTCCCCCAACACTATTTGCTGTTGCCTGCCCATTGCATGCTCCGTTGCATTTAACATTTATTACAGAGAGTGTTGAGCTTAATGGTAAATCAACAAAAACGGTAAGGCTATCAACTCCTGAACAACCATTGGCATTGTTTATAACTGATAGCGTATAGGTTGTAGTTGTTAAAGGGTTTGCAAAGGGGTTTGCTATTGATGAATTACTTAAACTTACTGCAGGAAGCCAATTGTAAGTGTAACCACCACTGCCAGGCGTGGCAACTAAAAGCGTGTTTGTTCCAAAACAAATAGAATCGTTTAATCCGGCATTAACCAATACGCTCGAATTAATAATTACTTCTATCAGCGCTCTGCTACTTTCGCAGCCTGTAATGGTTTGAGAAACATAATAATTTGTTGTTCCTGGACTGGCTGTTAAAGGGGTAGGCGCTGTTGTAGAACCAACGCCACCTATAGCTGTTGTATACCAAAGTAAATTAGTTCCCGTTGCGCTAAGCGAGGATGCTACATCGCCAACACAATAGCTTATAGTACTTCCAGAAACTATTGGCGCTAAAGGGCTTGTAATGTTTATAGAAACAGTATCTAACAAGGTGTCGTTACAAACTTGTATAACACCAAACGAAAGAATAATACGGCCTGTTTCTGTTGGAGCGGGTGTATATGTTGTAGTAGTTGATGTGGGATTAGAAAATGTGCCAGCTCCTCCAAACCAAATAAAACCGAGGGTTGCACCTCCAATTGTTCCCGAAAAAGATCCTGTTAAATTAACACTTGACGAACAAATGGTGCTACTTGGACCGGCATTTACAATTAAAGGAACAAATGGTGCCTGACAACCATTATTAATATAAGTAGCATTACCACTCCAATCAAATTCAACAGTAGCACCATCTTCTGCTCCAATTGCCCCTGTTTGAGTTGTTAAAGAGCCTGTATTGTAAGTTACAGCATCAGCGCATCCTGCGGGTGAAGAAAACGACATTGTTAAGGTTCTTAAAACACCCGGATTGGAATAGTTTTTAAAATGTCCTGCAATATTGCCTTGCGTTTGAAAAATTACATATACTGTATCGCTTAAGTTTATAAAACTTTGAGCAGTTGGGTTAAATAACTCACTGGTAATTAAAATAACTTTTGCCCCTGCTGGTAAAATTCCACCAGGAGGTTCTTTTACGTAACCACCGCATGTATGAATTGTACTATTGATTGCAGCCACTCCTGCTGCTGTTGTTGCATTTTGCACAACATCCAACCATGTGTTATTTATATTGGGCCAGTTTACACTTAAGTTTGCAACATCCAATGGTGTGCTGCCAACAACAAAGCGCACCATCTCGTTTTTGCCTTCGTTGGAGCCATCGCAACCATCTACCAAAATACTTTCTATCTCGAAGCAGGTGCTTGGAATTTGAGCTTTTGCAGAAAAATTGAATGCAAAAAGTATCGTTAAAAAGAAAAGATTTTTTTTAAATCCGAAACACATTCAAATTAAAATTAAATATCCATTTATGGAAGTGGTTAAGGTTATTATTTAAAATAATTCCTTTAGGATATTCACTTCATTTATTAAAAACTAAAAACAACTAACTGATATTGTTTATGTGATGTTAAAAATACAAAATTAGTTGCATACAAAATAGTTCAACTTGTGAATACAATAGTAATTTCT
>CANCPZ010000045.1 GCA_947380175.1 Bacteroidota bacterium
GAAGTAAAATTATTTTTTTCATAGTGCTAAGAATCGTTATAACGTTAAAAATATGAAAAGTTACAAGTTAACTGAAAGTAATCTGTAGTATTCAGCTACATAAGTTAATGAAGGTAAACCGCCCCAATTTGCTTACTAGACAAATATAACTTAAAAAACTCTGACAGGGGTTTAGGGAATTCTGACAGGGTTTTAGAAAACTCGCACAGGGCTTTAGGGAACTCTGACAGCACTTTAGGGAACTCTGACAGCGTTTCAGGTTTTTGTCTTCGCATAACTTGCCAAGCCCATTTGCAAAACGCAAAAGCCAGCCCTGCAATCCAAATTTTGCAAAAAAGCTTTGCAAGTTTACCCCCGCTCTGGCAATTTTCACAAATTGCTTTGGGTGGCATTCGGTTTCTGTCAGACATATGTTTTCGTAATTAGAAACATTGTGTTGTATAGGAACTGTTCTCACAAGATAGAACTGGCGGCAGGTAACAGCACCTAAAAAAAATGCGGGCGGAAGTATAAGTTTTTTGCCTACAAGTTGTCACTTCGCGAAAGTTTATTATTTTTATGTAGGCAAAAAAGAGTACAGTATTTCGGCAACTAATTAATATTGTGTCGGTAGAAAACATTTCGGTTTCAAAACCGCACTTATTTTAGCTCCAAAACGTTGAATGAATAAATTTTAGCATTATAACATCGTAATTACAATTTTTTGATGTTGAAATTTTTCCAACAATGCAAGTATAATTGCTCTTTATGCCTTAGCGAGCGCTTGTTCAATATCAGCAATAATATCTAAATAATTTTCTACTCCAACAGATAGTCTAATTAATTTTTCTGTTAGGTTCATTTTCTTTTTTAATTCATCGTTAACAGGGGCGTGTGTCATCGAATAAGGGTGTTCGGCTAATGATTCGGTACTGCCTAAGCTAACAGCAAGTTTAATTAGCTGTAGTTGGTTCAACACTTTAAATGCTTTTTTCTCTCCACCTTTTACATCAAAACTTATCATTGCACCAGGAGCAAGACATTGTTGTTTATAGATTGAATATTGTTTGCTACCTTTTTTTAAGAGCCCTAAATAATAAACCTTTTCAACTTTAGGGTGTTTATTTAGCCACACCGCAATTTTTTCAGCATTTTGAGCCTGTAATGTCATTCGCATTTTTAACGTTTCCAAGCTACGTAAAAGTAGCCACCCTGTATTTGGTGAAGCCATTGTTCCCATAATACTTCGGAACGATTTGATTCGTTTCATCAATTCTTTTGAGCCAACACATGCACCTGCAATTACATCACTATGGCCACCAATGTATTTTGTTGCAGAGTATAAAACTAAATCAAAGCCATGTTTTAAAGGATGTGAAAATACTGGACCTAAAAATGTGTTATCAATTGCAGTGATTACTTTTTTATTATTGGTTGAAAATTTTTTAGCAATCTCCACACACATTTTCATATCAATTAAATCGTTTGTAGGATTTGCTGGACTCTCAATAAATATCATGGCAAGTTTATCGGCCTTACCAGTTGAATTGATAATATTTATAACTTCTTCCTTGCTTTGGTTGGGCATAAAACCAACACTGTGTATTCCAAATTTTAATAATATATGTTTAAAAAAATGATCGCTACCTCCGTAGATTGGTTCGCTATGGAGCAATAAATCGCCTGGTTTTAAAAGTTCTAAAACAGTTGTACTTATAGCAGCCATGCCACTTTCGAATACAGCACCATCTTCAGCTTCATCCCAAAGACATAATCTGTTTTCTAAAATTTCTAAGTCAGGATTGTTGATGCGACTATATATTAAACCTGTTTCCTCCAAAGGGCGCAATGCTCTTTTCCCATAAGCTACTTCAAAAAATGATTTCCCTTCTTCAGCTGTTTTAAATACAAAAGTGGAAGTTTGAAAGATTGGGCATTTGATAGCTCCTTCCGAAAGCTCTGGCTTGTAGCCATAACTCATCATTAAACTTTCGGGGCTCATTTTTCTTGCTAGTACTTTTTTTGTTTTCGACATAGTATGTGGTTATTAAATTTGAAACAAAATTACGTTTAAAAACATAAAGTCTAAAAATGTTGTTGTATTTAGAAAATAAAACTTTATTTTTGATATATAAAGATTTTAAATCTTTTTCGATGAAATTTTATAACAGGTTTAAGAATAAAAAACTACATGGAAAAGCTCGATAAATTAGATAAAAGCATCTTAATTCATTTACAAAAAGATTCAACTTTAAATACAAAAGAGATTGCGGATAAAGTTGGATTGTCTGTTACTCCAACTTACGAACGTATAAAACGTATGGAAAAAAGTGGAGTCATAGAAAAATATGTTGCATTGTTGAATAAAGAAAAAATTGGTAAAAATTTAATTGTTTATTGCAGTGTTTCATTACAAGTGCATTCAAAACCATTGTTAAGGAAATTCGAATTAGTAATCGCTAAATTAGATGAGGTGATGGAATGTTTTCACATTGCTGGCATGAATGATTATCTGTTAAAAGTTGTTGTTAATGACATGAAACATTATCAGGATTTTATTACTAATAAGTTGGCCACAGCCGAAAATATTGCACATGTGCAAAGTTCATTTGTAATGACGGAAGTGAAATTTACTACTTCATATAAGTTGGTATAATATCTTTTAAAATAAACATTTTTTATATACCCTTTGTAGCAGTAAACACTGGTCTGAAACCTATATATGGCCAAGCTTCTGTAATTCCCTCATATTCATCAGTTGCGCTAATTTTCGTATGTAGATAATCACTCTGCCAGCTACCACCTTTTGTTCCTGGTTTTCTGGTTTTATTTTTCCAAACCATTTCAGCAACATTTCCACTCATACAATACAATCCATAATAATTTTTATTATACGAATTAGTGGGCGCTGTGATTAAATATCCATCATTTAAAATAGTATAAGAAGGAATTTGTGAAGTATTTTGAGCTTTATTAAAAAGGCATTTCGTAACAGTATCAATACCTAAAATTGATCCATTCACCCCAAAATTACATAAAAAACAACCTTTTGAATTTTGAAACTCATTTGTTCCCCATGGATATTCTGCTCCTAATAATCCTCCACGAGCAGCCATCATCCACTCTGTTTCTTCAGGTATTCTAACATCATTTATGTATATTCCATTTGGCAGAGGAAGATGAGGGTTGTTATTTTTTCTTGCTTTATACATCGCTACATTTTTTTTATTAGCTTCTACTGTTAGCCAAAAACAATACATTTGAGCTCCTTCGCGCGAAATATTTACTACCGGATAATTAGCAAATGCAGGATGCCATAGGTACATATTTACCATTGGCTCAAGAAAATTATTTCCTCCGTGTATTCTCCATTTCGTTGTATCTGGTAGTGCTTTTAAATAGTCATCAATTTTATTATTAATTACCAAATCATTTAAAAATACCATATACTCTTTATTAGTAACCTCTTTGGTAGAGATATAAAAACAATTTACAGAAACAGTATCACCATAAAAAATATCTGAACTCATTGGAACATATGCCCATTTTGATTTGTCTTTTTTTAATAATGCTTTTATCATTTTTTCTTTTAATATATCATTATTCGCTATTTGCTCTTTACTTAGCGTGGGAATAACAATATTAATTTCGAATTTATTGATTGCAGAAATAGTCGAAGAGTTATAATACAAAATCAGTGGTGTTATTCCAATAATCGATATAATTGTTATTATCGATTTCAGTAATTTATTTTTTGATTTAACACATGAAAATATTTTCAATGATTTTTTTTCCTTTAATAAAGATCGAACGAAGTGAAGCATATTCTTGATTTTAGTTTTTGTTTACATTCTTTCTTTTTAGCATTCTGTAATTATAAAAATTACAATCATTTCTTGTATAACGATTTTAGTTTTAAAAGATACAGGTGTGTCTTCAAATCTACTTTTACTAATCAAAATTATACTATTTATGGAAACTAAATTATTAACTAACTTTACGTATTATGTTTGAAGAACCAAAACCGAAAAAGAAACTAACACCTAGTCAAGCTTTATTAAAGGCTCAGCAAAATTGCGCTTATCAAGAGCGTTGTCAGCAAGAAATGCGTGATAAGTTATATGGATGGGGACTGTATACCGATGCTGTTGAAAATATTATAGCGAGCTTAATCACTGATAATTTTTTAAATGAGGAACGTTTTGCAAAAGCTTATTCAGGTGGAAAATTCAGAATAAAAAAATGGGGAAAAATTAAAATAAAAATGGAATTAAAAAACCGTAAAATTTCTGAATACTGCATCCGTAAAGCAATGGAGGAAATTAACGATGCAGATTATTTTAAAACGATAAAAGAATTAATTGAAAAAAAATCAAGGGAAATTAAAGGAGGTAAAATGCAGATACGAAATTATAAAATTGTCCAATACATTACATCCAAAGGCTTTGAGCAAAATATTGTTTGGGATATATTGAAAGATGATTCGCAATGCTAAATCATTTTTAGTTCCTGCAATATTGGTAACGCTTCTTTTTTATATAAAATAGGTATTGTTCTTCTCAATGTTTTACTATCTGGCCCTTCAAAATAAATGACCAATTGAGGAAATGAAAATTTAGGTGTCTTTAAATAAACTGATTTTATCTTACTTCTTAATATAGTTGGGGTATTACTACTGACAAAACCTTCTTTTATTCTTATAAATGAAATAAATAAAAGAAATAATTCGCCATAATTTACTAGATATTTAAAGAAATTTACTCCATATCTGCTTAGCGAAACTGATGTATAAATAAATAGTAATGCAAATAAAATATAGTTCAAAATGCTCTTTATGCCCCACGCTTCGCTTAATTCGTGTTCAGGCGGAATTCGTAAAGGAGTTTTACTGCTATATATAAAAATTAGCTCGTTTGTGATATGACAATATTCTTTTTTGTTAATTCTAAAATACTTGGTTTGCATATTGTTAATATAATTAATTGAGATATAATTCTGCTTACTTGGTAGCTGTTTTATGTTAACAGTATAAAAAAACCTGATTAACAAGACTTCAATCCTTTATCGATTTTCTAAAATTGTAAGCAAAAATACGTCGAATTTATTTCGTACCTCGCAATATTTCTTAAATTTGCTTTATGATTACAACAGACCAATTAAAAGACCTTCGGGAACGCACAAGTGCGTTAAGGGGGTATCTTTGACCTCGATCGTAAGTTACTAGAAATAGCCGAAGAAGAAGAAAAATCGCTCGCTCCAAATTTTTGGGATAATCCTAAAAAGGCAGAAGAGTTTCTTAAACAAACCAAAATTAAAAAAGATTGGATAAAATCTTTCACTGCCTTATCGAGCAGTATGGAAGACCTTGACCTTATTTATGATTTTTATAAAGAAGGCGAAGCTTCCGAAGATGATGTAGAACAGCAGTTTTTGAATACATTAAAAATGTTGGAAGAAATTGAATTTAAAAATATGCTAAGTGGTAAAGAGGATGTTTTAAGTTGTGTGATACAAATAAATTCAGGTGCAGGTGGTACTGAAAGTTGCGATTGGGCAGAAATGCTCATGCGCATGTACATGATGTGGGGTAGTAAAAATGGATATAAAATTGTTGAAACAGATAGAACAGAAGGTGATACAGTTGGATTAAAATCGGTTACGTTAGAATTTATTGGTGATTACGCTTTCGGTTATTTAAAAGGGGAAAATGGTGTACACCGGATGGTGCGTATCTCTCCGTTTGACGCCAACGCAAAACGACATACAACTTTTGCTTCCGTATATGCATATCCTTTAATTGATGACTCTATTCAAATTGATGTAAACCCCGGTGATATTGAGTTTGAAACATTCAGAGCTGGTGGTGCTGGCGGACAAAATGTAAACAAAGTAGAAACTGCTGTGCGGTTACATCACAAGCCATCTGGCATTATTATTAAAAATCAGGAATCCCGATCGCAATTACAAAATAAAGAGAATGCAATCAAACTTTTAAAATCTCAATTGTTCGAAATAGAATTGCGTAAACAACGAGATGCTATTGATAAAATTGAAGGCACTAAAAAGAAAATAGAATGGGGTTCGCAAATTCGTAATTATACTTTTCAACCTTATAAATTAATTAAAGATATTCGTACTGGTCAAGAAACATCAAATGTTCAAGCTGTGATGGATGGCGATTTAAACGATTTTATAAAAGCATATTTAATGGAATATGGGAATAGTTAATATTTGACTCTGAAAAATTAGTAAATAAAATGTATAAAATTTATCACAATAATCGTTGCTCCAAAAGCCGCGAAGCTTTAAATATATTTCAAAAAAATGGATTAAAAGTTGAGGTAATTGAGTATTTAAAAACTCCACCGACACAAAAAATAATTAAAGAATTATTGAAAATGCTTGGCATGAAAGCCGAAGAGATTATCCGTAAAGGCGAACCTGTTTATAAAGGCCAATTTGCCAATAAAAAATATACAGAAACTCAGTGGATTAAAATTCTTTCTGAAAATCCAATACTTATTGAACGACCTATTATTGTTAAAGGTGATAAAGCAATTATTGGCAGACCAACAGAAAAAATCGTTCCGTTTTTAAAATAGATAATTCAACTAAAAAATAGTTCTTCTTGCAAAATCCAATGAGTTTTTTGCTCAGCTTTTTTTAAGAAACTTCTACTTTCATTTAAAAAAAATCAGGAATACTATTTAATAGATTAATTGTAACTTCACGTCCATAAATCTCAATACTTATAAAAATGGAATATAGAATAGAAAAAGACACAATGGGCGAAGTTAATGTGCCTGCTGATAAATACTGGGGTGCACAAACAGAGCGCTCTCGTAATAATTTTAAAATAGGGCCGGAAGGTTCAATGCCTAAGGAAATAATTTATGCTTTTGGATATTTGAAAAAGGCTGCTGCAATGGCTAATAACGAATTAGGTGTTTTAGCTACAGATAAAAAAGAGTTAATTGCAAAGGCATGTGATGAAATTATTGAAGGTAAACTAGATAATGAATTCCCTCTGGTTATATGGCAAACAGGTTCTGGTACACAATCTAATATGAATGTGAATGAAGTTGTTTCAAATCGTTCGCATGTTATTCAAGGCAATAAATTGGGTGAAGGGAAAGTGTTTATTCATCCAAATGATGATGTAAATAAATCTCAATCATCAAACGATACGTATCCAACTGCAATGCATATTGCAGCTTATAAACAGGTTGTTGATATAACTATTCCAGGAATGGAAAAATTAAGAAATACCTTGTTAAAAAAAGCAGATGACTTTAAAAGCATAGTAAAAACAGGTCGTACACACTTTATGGATGCAACACCATTAACGCTTGGACAAGAGTTTGGTGGTTATGCACAACAAATAACTAACAGTATTCGTGCAATTAAAAATTCATTAGAAATGGTTGCTGAGCTTGCTTTGGGTGGCACTGCTGTTGGCACAGGGTTAAATACTCCAAAAGGATATGATGTATTGGTTGCTAAAAAAATTGCTGAATTAACTAATTTACCTTTTGTTACAGCTCCAAATAAATTCGAAGCTTTAGCTGCGCATGATGCAATGGTTGAATTATCTGGTGCTTTAAAGCGTTCGGCTGTATCATTAATGAAAATTGCAAACGATGTGCGTATGTTGAGTTCAGGACCGCGTTGTGGAATTGGCGAAATTATTATTCCTGATAATGAACCTGGATCATCCATTATGCCTGGTAAAGTTAATCCAACACAACCAGAAGCTTTAACAATGGTTTGCGCACAGGTAATGGGTAATGATGTTGCTGTTTCAATTGGTGGGTCAAACGGGCATTTCGAATTAAATGTTTTTAAACCATTAATAGCTGCAAATGTATTGCAATCGGCACGTTTAATCGGCGATGCTTGTGTTTCATTTAACGATAATTGTGCGGTTGGTATAGAGCCTAATTTGCCAATATTAAAACAACATCTCGAAAATTCGTTGATGTTAGTAACTGCATTAAATACGCATATTGGTTATGAAAATGCAGCAAAAATAGCTAAAACAGCTCATAAAGGGAATAAAACATTGCGTGAAGCAGCAATAGAATTAGGTCTTTTGACTAACGAACAGTTTGATTCATGGGTTAAGCCCGAAGAAATGTGTGGTTCATTAAAATAAAAAAATAACACAGAACGGAAACGTATCAAAATGATGTATTGATTTTTTAATAAAATCAATACATCATTTTTCATAATTTATATTTTGAAAAAAATTCATTTTATAATATTTAGTAGCCTTTTTTTTGCAACTCATATAATAGCTCAAACAGATACTGTTAAGTTAAATGGGGAGGTAATTATTAATGGTAAACATTACAAAGCCGTTGATGATACAAAGCCTGAATATACGCAAACAAAAAAAAGGTTAATTCCGCTTGATAGCGAATGGGTTTTTAAAAATAAACGTTTTAGATATTATAATAACTGGTTAACAATTGGTGCAGGTGTTCAACAAAATTTAACCTATAAACGAACTTTGGGGTTTGCTGGTGGTTTAAATTTTAATTTTCATATTAAGCGCAATTATTTTCAAACAGGTTTAGAGATAACGGGCGAGAAATTTGGTTATTACAATAATTACCAAATTCATGCAGGTTGGGCAAATCGCTGGGAAGATCGAGATTATCAATTTTCTAGTTCTATTTGCATTTCCTATTCGTCGGGTTTTCAGGTTTTCGAGGTTGGTGCAACTCATTATGATACCAGAAGATTTCAACAACCAGGTTTTTATATTTCGGGAGAAGTGGTTAAAAAAATAGCGTTCGATGTAGGTATGGGTGCCATGCTATACGCCGATTTTAATGCAGAGCAAAGTATAGTCGGATTTCGATTTTTACTTTATTTTTCAGGTTCTTACAAAGGCGATAAATACTTACACTACAATGGTAATTGATTTATAAATACGTCAATGCTGTTTTTTCTCCAACATTTAATTTTACTTTTCTACCTAAATAAACAGCCATATTTTTATCTATATGGCCGGCAGGAAAACTAAAGCAAACTGTATAATTATATTCAGCCACCGCATCCAAAATTATTTCTTCAACCGTTTTGCCATATGGTATGGTGTTGTCTTTCATATCGGTCATGCCACCAATAATTAAACCTGCTAAATTGCTTAATTTCCCTGAACGTTTCAGGTTAATCATCATTCTGTCAATGTGATAAAGGTATTCATCTAAATCTTCAATAAATAAAATTTTATCCTTGGTGTCAATGTCCGAAATACTTCCTGTTAAGGCGTAAATTAAAGAAAGGTTTCCTCCAATTAATTCGCCTTCAGCACAACCTTTTTTATTTAAATGGTGAGTTGCAATTTCGTAATTTAATTTTTCTCCAAATAAAGCTGCACGAAGGCTTTCTACTGATTCTTCATTTTTAGTAAAATTAATTGGCATGGTTGCGTGCATAGTTTCAATTCCTACTTTGTGAATATGCGAATGCAATACTGTAATATCGCTATATCCTACAACCCATTTTGGATGTTTTTTTAATTCAGTAAAATCAATTTTATCAATTATTCTAACTGTGCCATACCCTCCACGAGCGCTAATTACAGCTTTTATTGAAGAATCATTCAACATCAATTGTAAGTCCTCTGCCCGTTCACTATCTGTTCCCGAATATTGGTTGTCGCTATTAAATAAATTTTTACTCAATACAATTTCCAATCCCCAGCTTTTTAAAATATCGCAAGCCGGTTTAATTTCTTCTTTTGATATTTTTCGGGCACACGCTACAATGCCTATTTTATCTCCTTTTTTTAGGTATGCTGGTTGAATTAAATTCATTTTTAAAAATACTTTTTTAGTAATTTAATCGGATATTTGTATAAATATAAACTAATGCAAAAATCCGATATTCTTATCCCTTCCGATATAACAAAACTAATCAAAACTTTTTATGATAAGTTATTGATAAGCGATATAAAACATCATTTTATTTCGCTCGATTTAGAAATTCATTTACCTCACGTTGATGCATTTTGGAATGCTGTTGTTTTTCCAGAATTTAGTTATGCTAAAAATTTGATTGAAAAACATCGGCATTTGTCATTGGAGAAAGGCGACTTTAACATATGGTTAAGGCTGTTTCAGGAAAGTGTTGATGAACTTTATTCTGGCACCAATGCACAGATGTTAAAAGATAGGGCTTCAGGTGTTTCATATATCATGAAAACGAAGCTAATCAAGGATTAATTTTTATATTTGTTTACGATAACTATTGGCTTAATTTGAAAATAAAAAATTGTATTTCTGTTAATATCAATTTTTATTCAGATTAAATTTTCATTCATTTAAAATTATGACGTTTAAAAGACATACCGTTACTGCTGCATTACCATATGCCAACGGACCTGTTCACATCGGGCATTTGGCAGGATGTTATTTGCCTGCAGATATTTATGTTCGATACCTTCGTTCTAAAGGCGAAGATGTAAAATTTATTTGTGGCTCTGACGAACATGGTGTGCCAATTACAATCAAAGCAAAAAAAGAAGGCGTTACTCCGCAGCAAGTGGTTGATAAATACCATAAAATAATGGGTGATGCCTTTGAAGGATTTGGAATTTCATTTGATATTTTTTCTCGTACATCTTCAAAAACACACCACGAAACAGCTTCTGATTTTTTTAAAACCTTGTATGATAAAGGAGTTTTTAAAGAGGAAGTAACAGAACAATATTTTGACGAAAAAGCAAATCAGTTTTTAGCTGACAGATACATTGTTGGTACATGCCCTAAATGTGGTAATGATAATGCGTATGGCGACCAATGCGAAAAGTGTGGAAGTACATTAAATGCAACCGATTTAATAAATCCAAAATCTACTTTATCAGGCGAAAAACCAATAATGAAAAGCACCAAAAATTGGTTTTTACCCTTGGATACCATGCAGCCACAAATTGAAGCATATATTGATTCTCACAAGGAATGGAAATCGAATGTTTTTGGGCAATGTAAAAGTTGGTTAAATGCCGGATTGCAACCACGTGCCATGACTCGCGATTTGGATTGGGGCGTAAAAGTTCCTATTGAAGGAGCTGACGGAAAAGTATTGTATGTTTGGTTTGATGCACCTATTGGGTATATTTCGGCAACAAAAGATTTAACACCTGATTGGGAATTATATTGGAAGGATAAAGAAACCAAATTGGTTCATTTTATTGGTAAAGATAATATTGTTTTTCATTGTATTATTTTTCCTGCAATGTTGATGGCAGAAGGATCTTACATTCTTCCGGAGAATGTTCCTGCAAATGAATTTTTAAATTTGGAAGGTGATAAAATTTCAACATCTCGTAACTGGGCTGTTTGGCTTCATGAGTATTTATTGGAGTTTAAGGATAAACAAGATGTATTGCGTTATACATTATGTGCCAATGCACCTGAAACAAAGGATAACGATTTTACTTGGAAAGATTTTCAAGCAAAAAATAATAATGAGTTAGTAGCCATACTTGGAAATTTTGTAAACCGCACCTTGGTTTTAACTCATAAATATTATGAAGGGAAAGTGCCTGTAGCTTCTGAATATACTAAGAATGATATTTTATTGTTAGAAGAAATAAGTAAGTTTCCTGCAAAAATTTCAGCAAGTATTGAGCAATATCGTTTCCGCGAAGCGCTGAGCGAATTAATGAATTTGGCCCGTTTAGGAAATAAATACTTGGCTGATAATGAACCTTGGATTTTAATTAAAACGGATGCCAAGCGTGTTCAAACAATAATGAATTTATCCTTGCAAATAGCTGCAAATTTAACTGTGTTGATGGAACCATTCTTACCTTTTACTGCTGCAAAATTAGGCAGCATGTTAAACTTAAATACTGATTTAAGATGGAAGGATGCCACACGTACCGATTTGTTATTAGCCGGACATCAAATAAACACATCCAGTTTATTGTTTGATAAAGTGGAAGACGAAACAATTGTTGCACAAGTTCAAAAATTAGCTGATTCAAAAAAAATGAACGAATTAGAAAAACAATCTGAAATAGAACCTGCTAAAGCGGAAACATCATTCGAGGATTTTTCGAAAATGGATATAAGAGTAGGAACCATTTTGGAAGCTGAACGCGTACCTAAAACAGATAAGCTTTTAAAATTATTGATTGATACAGGAATTGATAAACGTACTGTAGTTTCAGGTATTGCAGGGTCGTATAAACCAGAAGATATTATCGGACAACAAGTTTCTATTTTGGTAAATCTAGCTCCTCGTAAAATAAAAGGAATTGAAAGTCAAGGAATGATTTTGATGGCTGAAAATAATAAAGGCGAACTAAGTTTTGTTGAACCAAGCAAACCAAATATGAATAATGGTGCGGTAATAAAATAGAATTTAGATTTTAAATAATATGCTAAAATCAAGCAATCCTTTTTTTAAAATGGGTTGCTTTGATTTTTATTCAAAATCGAACTCAATAAAAATTAATACAATAACTTTTCATTAGGTATGTGGTATATGAAACTTAAAAAGACAAATTATTTATACGTTAAAAAAATTGCATTTACGCTGTTTGCTATTTTAATTTTAGAAGAATCTTTTTCACAAACAAAACTTCTTACCATGGAAGAAGCTGTTGTTAAACAAAAAACAACCATGGCTCCTGAAAAGCTTCGTCAATTAGCTTGGATTAAAGGAACTGATAAATATTTTTATGTCGGAAAAGAAAATGAAACAGATGTTTTAATAATAGGTAAAGCTTCTGCAAATATAAAGGAAACAGCCCTTACACTAAAACAACTAAACACTGTTTTAGGTTCACGTACCATAAATTATTTAAATGCCTTTCCTCAAATAATATGGAAAAATGAAAATGAATTTTCTTTTGAAACCGAAAAAAAAGTTCTTTCATACAACTTAAAAACAAAAGGTTTAGTAATAGAATCTAACAGAGATTTAGGTAATGATATAGAAAATGTAGATGTAGCAGATAAAACCAATTATGTTGCATTTACCGAAAAAAATAATTTGTACGTTTTTGATGGTATAAATAAACTAATTGTTACAAACGATGCTGATACAAATAGTGTAAACGGCAAAGTGGTTCATCAGCAAGAATTCGGAATAAAAAAAGGCACCTATTGGTCGCCAAATGGCACACAGCTTGCATATTACAAAATGGATCAAACCATGATAGCGGATTATCCGATAATCGATTGGACTGTCAGACCAGCTAAGGTTACATCAATTAAATATCCCATGGCTGGTGATAAAAGCCACGAAGTTATAGTGGGTATTTACAACGTATCAAATGGTAAAACGGTTTTTATAAAAACAGGTGAGCCTAAAGAACAGTATTTAACAAACATTGCATGGAGTCCGGATGAACAGCATTTATATATCACTGTTGTTAACCGCGAACAAAATGAGTTGAAATTAAATTCATACAATACCGCTTCGGGTTATTTCGAAAAAACAATTATCGAGGAAAGGAATGAAAAATATGTTCATCCAACACACCCAATTGTTTTTTTGCCAAACAAGCCAAATCAATTTATTTGGCAATCGGAGCGCGATGGATTTAATCAGTTGTATTTGTATACTACCGATGGTAAACTTTTAAAACAAATAACCAAAGGTAATTGGCTTGTTACCGATTTTGCAGGCTTTGATACAAAATCAAAAAAAGTTTTTTATACATCAACTACCGAAAGTGGTATTACTCGTAATTTTTATTCAACTGAAATAAAAAGCGGAAAAACTTCTCGTATTACTTCAGGTGATGGAACACATTTAGGTATGTTAAGTAGCAGTGGAAATTATATTATCGATAATTTTCAGAGTACAATAGTGCCTCGTGAAATTTCAATTTACAATACAATTGGTAAAAAAATACAAATTATTAAACAAGCTGAAAACCCTTTAAAGGATTACCAGTTGGGCGAAATGACTTTGTTTAAATTAAAAAGCGAAAATAACGATGATTTGTTTTGTAGATTATATAAGCCTGTAAATTTTGATTCCACAAAAAAATATCCGCTTATTGTTTATCTCTATAATGGACCTGGAATTCAAAAAGTAAATAACACTTGGAATGGTGATGGCGATTATTGGTTTCAATACATGGCTGAGCGTGGATATGTTGTATTTACAATGGATGGCAGAGGAAGTGCTAATCGTGGATTAGCATTCGAACAAACGATATTTCAACATTTAGGTACTGTGGAAATGAAAGACCAAATGCTTGGTGTACATTTTTTAAAAAGTCAAAAATATATTGACTCCACTCGAATGGGTTTATTTGGTTGGAGTTTTGGTGGTTTTATGACTACAAGTATTATGTGTCGTTATCCCAATGTTTTTAAAGTAGCAGTTGCCGGAGGACCTGTAATTGATTGGAGTTATTATGAAATTATGTATACAGAGCGCTATATGGATACACCGCAGAGTAATCCTGAAGGATATAAAGAGGCAAATGTGTTGAATTATGTAGATAATTTAAAAGGTAAATTATTGTTGATACACGGCACACAAGATCCTGTTGTTGTTTGGCAACACAGTTTAATGTTTCTTAAAAAAGCTGTTGATAAAGGAAAGCAGGTCGATTATTTTGTTTATCCAGGTCACGAGCACAATGTATTAGGAAAAGATAGAGAGCATTTGTATCAAAAGGTAACTGATTATTTTATGCAGAATTTATAATTTTTAAAGCAAAACGACTAGGACAAAATTTAAATATAAATTTTGTCGAATGGCAAAAATATTTTAGGTTTGCATCGCAATTTAATAAAGACATGTATTCAATTCAATTACATCATCATCATTTCACAACTGGCTTTCAGGCGAGAAGGAATTGATTTATGTAAAAACTAAAATATTTCAAACCCCGTCTGAGTAAACACAGACGGGGTTTTTCTTTCCTCCCTTCAAAGCATTTACTCAGGCATAACCAAAAATTAAAATGAGTAAATTAAAAATTGCAATTCAAAAAAGTGGAAGATTAAGTGAAAAGTCGTTAGAGCTTTTAAAAAATTGTGGAATTAAAATATCCAATGGTGATCGAAAACTTAAGTCCGAATCATCAAACTTTCCGATTGAAGTATTATTTCTGAGGGATGATGATATTCCTCAATACGTTGAACAAGGTGTTGCAGATATTGGAATACTCGGTGAAAATGAAGTATGGGAAAAAGACAAAGATGTTTTAACCATTGAAAGCTTAGGGTTTGCAAGTTGCAAACTTTCATTAGCAATACCAAAAGATGAAGAGTACGATGGATTAACTTATTTCAGTAACAAAAAAATTGCTACAAGTTACCCTAAAATACTCCAAAAATATTTCAATGAAAAAAATATCTCAGTTGATATTGAAGAAATTGGAGGAAGTGTAGAAATAGCTCCTAGTATTGGCTTAGCTAACGCAATTTTTGATATTGTAAGTACGGGAAGTACATTATTAATGAATGGGTTAAAAGAGGTAGAAGTTTTAAAAAAATGTACAGCAGTTTTAATATCTAATAAAAATTTGAATTCTGAAAAAAATAAAATACTAGAAAAACTATTATTCAGAATAAAAGCTGTACGAATGGCAACCGAAAACAAATACATCTTACTTAATGCACCATTAGCTTCTGTCGAAAAAATATCATCCATATTGCCAGGCATGAAATCTCCTACAATATTGCCACTTTCAGAAGAAGGTTGGGTAAGCATTCATTCAGTTGTTAAAGAAGATGAATTTTGGG
>CANCPZ010000046.1 GCA_947380175.1 Bacteroidota bacterium
ACCATCTATTCCGTGAATCGGGAATGGTGAAAAAACGTCTTTTACTCGAATACCTTTTGTCTGAAGCTGTCTTGCAGTTGCCATTAAAGGCTCTTCATCATCATAAATTGCGTGTATCGCTACTGTACTCATAATTAAATTTTATTTAAAATGTTATATGCAAAATTGTAAGTGCCGTTTTTAGAAAAACATTTACAAGTTATTAGTTAAAAATTTAGTGATGTGCTGTCGCTTTTTCTTTATATTCTTGTCCAGATGATTTTAAGATTGATTTTAATTCTGCTTGCGCAATTACTGGAAAATAACGCGTAAATAACAAGAAGAAAGTAAAGAACATTCCCACTGTACCTGTGTAAATTCCAATATCAATAAATGATGGGTGATACATATTCCATGTTGATGGTAAAAATGTACGACACAGGGTAGGAACAATAATTACAAAACGTTCGAACCACATACCTATATTAACAATGATTGACATTACAAATGTGAACATCAAATTTGTGCGTAATTTTTTTGACCAGAATAATTGTGGTGAAATTACATTACAAGTCATCATCGATGCATATGCCCACCAATAAGGACCTGTTGCACGATTTAAGAATGCGTACTGTTCATACTCAACTCCAGAATACCAAGAAATAAACAACTCTGTTAAATAAGCAACACCTACAATAGAACCAGTAACAATGATTACAATGTTCATATACTCAATGTGTTTAATTGTAATATAATTTTCTAAATGGTAAATTTTACGAACAATTAGCAATAACGTTAATACCATAGCAAATCCTGAAAATACCGCCCCAGCAACAAAATAAGGAGGGAATATTGTTGTATGCCAACCTGGCACTACCGAGGTTGCAAAATCCATAGATACAATGGAGTGAACCGAGAATACAAGTGGTGTTGATAAACCTGCAAGTACTAATGAAACTTCTTCAAAACGACTCCAGTGACGAGCACTTCCGCCCCAACCAAAACTTAATATTCCGTAAAACTTTTTTGCCCAAGGCTTAATAGCTCTATCACGAATCATTGCAAAATCGGGAACCAAACCTGTGTACCAAAACACTAATGATACAGAGAAATAAGTAGACACCGCAAATACATCCCATAATAATGGAGAGTTGAAATTTACCCATAAAGAACCAAATTGATTTGGCAATGGAAACAACCAATAGTCTAACCAAGGGCGACCTGTATGCAACAATACAAAAATGGCCGCACACATTACGGCAAAAATTGTCATCGCTTCTGCAGATCGGTTAATTGCCATTCTCCATTTTTGACGAAATAATAATAAAACTGCTGAAATTAAAGTACCCGCATGACCAATACCAATCCACCAAACGAAGTTAGTAATATCCCAAGCCCAATCAACACCATTATTAGAACCCCAAACACCAATGCCTGTTCCGATAGTATAGGCTAAACAACCGATACCCCACATAAAACATACAATGGATAAGGTAAGTAGAATATACCAATATTTATTGGCTTTGCCCTCAATTGGTTTAACAATATCTTCGGTAATCTGATGATACGTTTTATTTCCAAGTATTAACGGCTCTCTAATTTCTGATTCTGCGTGCATATTATTTCTTAAATTTTTATTTTGCTTTATGATTATTCGCTTGAGCTATATTGATTTTTAAATTAGCACATAAGCATATTTTCAAATTGTTTTTAGGCTTCTGCCTTTTCTGATTTTACTTCTTTTTCTTTTGGTAACTTACCCTCTTCAATTGTTTCTTCACAATTTCTAACCTTTGTTAAATATGAAACTGTAGGTTTAACACCTAGCTCCTCCAAGATAAAATAGTTACGCTCGTCTTCTTTTCTTAAAACAGAAATTGCGCTTGTTTCATCATTTAAATCTCCGAAAACAATTGCATTTGTAGGGCATGCTTGAGCACAAGCTAATTTAATATCACCGTCAACTAATTTACGCTCTGCTTTTTTAGCTTCTAATTTACCAGCTTGAATACGCTGAACACACATAGAGCATTTTTCCATAACACCACGAGAACGAACTACAACATCAGGATTTAAAACCATACGGCCTAAATCATCTTGAGATGGATTAAAAGAGAAGTCTGTATTTTCGTTGTAATTAAACCAGTTAAAACGCCTAACTTTAAACGGACAATTATTTGCGCAGTAGCGAGTACCTACACAACGGTTATATGCCATGGCGTTTAATCCGTCGGAACTATGATTAGTTGCTAGTACCGGACAAACTGTTTCGCATGGAGCATGGTTACAATGTTGGCACATGATTGGTTGAAAAACAACTTTCGGGTTTACAGCCGATGGATTTTCCATATCTAAATACATGTCTATTGCTCCTTTTCCTGTTTCTTCAGCAACTTCTTTCGACATATCACTGCTGTAATAACGGTCAATTCGTAACCAGTGCATTTCACGGGTTTTCATTACCTGTTGTTTACCAACTACAGCCACATTATTTTCAGAAGTACAACCAACAACACAAGAACCACAACCAATACATGAATTTAAGTCAATTGTCATTCCCCAACGATGACCTAGTTTATCGTGCTCGTTCCAAAGATCAATACTAGCAGGGTTTACTGGTCCGGCATGTGTATGCATTACCTCTGGATAGTTTCCTGATTTAGGGTCTTTTATATAATTTTCTAAGTTTGTTTCTTTAACAATTTCACGACCCATCATTGTGTGATGTATCTGTGTACCCGCCATTTCGGTAGTTTCTTTTGCGTCTTCGATTTTCACATCAAAAGCACCATACATCATTGTTCCACCAACAATTTGAACAAGTGGATAAGCATTTTGTCCGACAACACCTGTTTGTGTACTCAATTTACCTGCTTTGTCGCGACCATAACCAACGGCAATGCCAACAGTACCTTGTGCTTGACCAGGTTGAGGAACAACAGGAAGTTTAACTGTAACGCCATTTACTGTTACATTAACAACACTCGCCATTCTATCTTGGCGCTCCATCATATTGTACTTTGCAACTTGCATATCTGCAGGCGACATAGTCACGTAATTATCCCAAGTAATTTTTGAGATTGGATCAGGCAACTCTTGTAACCAAGGATTGTTTGCTTGTGTACCGTTTCCAATTGCTATCTTTTCGTAAAGCGCTAATTCAAATTCACCACCTTTAGTTGCATTAATTTTTGATGCTGCAGAGCTTAAATCCGATTTAGTAAATACTTTAACTTCCTCCGATTTTGTGTTTTCTTTTTTAGGAGAAGTTTTCCCTTTTACAATAATTGGAGCAACTACGCTATCGGCAACAATTGCTTCAATTTCGTTTTCCCCTCCCTTTCCTACTTCAACAGCACCATTATGTAATGCATTGTTCCAAAACTCTGTAAAAACCATGTATTTACCTTGCATTGGGAAAACACGTTCTGACCAAGTTTTTTGAATATATGAATGGTAATCCGTATTATTTCCAGACCACAACAACAATGTTTCTTGAGCTTGACGAGTACCAGAATCTTCACCAACAAACAAAGGCGTAATTGTAGGTTGCGATAAGCTGTAATGAGCTTTTTTAGGATTGTAATCGTTCCAAGACTCTAAATAATTATGATCAGGACAAATATAGGTTGCTAACGAAGCGGTCTCATCCGCTCTATCTGCAAACGAAATTTTTAAACCAACTTTATTATATGCGTCTGCAAATTTTAATGATGCAGGTGCAGAATATACAGGGTTTGTATTGTAAGTAATAATTGCAGCTACTTTGCCAGAAGCCATTTCAGCAACTAAATCAGCGAAAGCCGAATCATCACCTTGATGAGTATAGGATGAATTTTCAACATCAATTGTTTTTCCATAATTGTCGAGCATTTGATTAATGCCATTCACAATTAATTGAACGTTTGTATCGTTTAGTCCACAAACAACAAGTGATTTTCCTTTTGCTTGTGTTAATTCTTTTGCTGCTTTTGTAATCATTGCATCACAAGCTAAAGCAGATGAAGAAAGTGTTGATCCACCAACAATTTTTGCAACAGCATTGTATAAGTTTACTACAACTTTACCTTGTTCCGAAACTTTTACCGCTTCGCGTTCGTCTGCATTTGCACCTGTTAAAGAAAGATTAGATTCGAATTGGAAATGCTTAGACATTTCCTTTTTTGATTTACTAACCCTACGCATTTTAGCATATTGATTCGCATATTCAATTGGCGACAACCAATTGGCTAAAAAATCGGCTCCTATACTTACAATTACTTCTGCCTTAGCAAAATTATAAGATGGAATTAGTTCTACTCCGAATGATTGCGCATTTGCTTTTGTAATTCCTGAATATGAAACAGCATCGTATGTTACAACTTTAGTAGTTGGGTATTTTGTAGTAAAATCAGCAATTGCTGCTTTTGTTGATGGGCTAATAATTGTTGATGATAAAATACGAATTGCACCAGCTTTTGAAGCGATTGCAGCTAATTTTCCACCAATTTCTTTATCTACCGATGACCATGTTGCCGGAGCACCATTAGTTAATGGACCTGTTAAACGAGAAGAATCATATAAAGAAAGAATGGACGCTTGAACACGTGCGTTTGTTCCACCAAAGGTAACTTTCGAAAGCTCATTACCTTCAATTTTAATTGGGCGGCCTTCCCGTGTTTTTACAAGAATGGAAGCATAGTCATTACCGTCATAATAAGTGGATGCATACCAGTTTGCAACACCAGGAGTAATCTCTTCGGGTTTTACAACATATGGTATTGCTTTGTTTACAGGGGTTTCACAAGCAGCTAAAGATGCCGCAGTAACACTAAATCCTAAAAATTTCAAGAAATCTCTACGATTAGTCCCATTGTTTTCAGAAAGATTGCTGTCGCTTAAAAACTTTTCTACAGGAATTTGTTCTGCAAATTCATTTTGTGCATTTTGAACAAATTCAGGACTATTGTTTAATTCTTCTAATCCTTTCCAGTATTTTTTTGTTGCCATATCTTGTATAAATTCTAAACTTTTAATTCTAATATTTAAATTCCAATACTATTCTAATATTAGTAGTGGCACTTACCACACTCTATACCACCCATTTTATCAACAGTAATTGGCTGCCCTTTAAATTTTTCAGCTAATTTTTTATGAAGACTTTCGTAATAAGGATTATCTTTCATGCCCGGTACTTCTGTTTTTCTATGACAATCAATACACCAAGCCATTGTTAAAGGTTGCACTTGTTTTGCTGCTGCCATTTCTTTTAAATCGCCATGACAAGTTGCACACTCTTGTTTCCCTACTTTTACGTGTTGTTGGTGAGAGAAGAAAACAAAATCCTGTAAATTATGAACCTTAATCCATTTGATTGGTTTCTGAGGTTTATTATATTCCCCTTTTTCTGGATCCCAACCAGCAGCGTCGTATATTTTAGCAATCTCTGCTGTTCCTGTAGTTGGGCCTTTCGATATTCCTTTATGGCAATTCATACAAACATTTACAGATGGAATACCTGCTGTTTTACTTCTTTCAACACCAGAATGGCAGTATTGACAGTTGATTGCATTGTCTCCAGCATGTAATTTGTGATTAAAAGCAATCGGTTGAACAGGATTGTATTCTCTTTTTTGAATAGGATCTGCATAAACACCTATATCCTTTAATGCGTACCAGCCAGCAGATACAAAACCACCTAATATAAATAATATTATAGCAGCTGTTGTTCGTCTATGAGCAGCGATCCAAGATTTTAATTCTGCCCATGGTCCAACAGCATCCTCTTCAGGTAATCCTTGTTTTTCGTTTTGTAAGTTTTTTAATGAATGACGAACGCCACGCAAAACAGCAACAATAATTATTAAGAAGGCGATAACACCTATTAACAATGCTAAAGGATTAACACCCTCTTCAACTGGAGTGGCAGGCCCAGAAGCGCCTGCTGGTGTAACTGGAGCTACGGCAACAGGAGGAGCTTTAATGTATGCTATTACTGCTTTTAAATCTTCGTCAGTAAAGTCGTTAAAAACGGTCATTTGAGCACCACCGTTTTCACCCAATATTTTTTTAGCGTATGCGTCACCGCTACTAATGACAGCATTGTTATTTTTTATCCAATCGTATATCCATTTTTCAGATGGTACACGAGTCATAACACCTTCTAGACCAGGTCCTGTCAGTTTATTCTTACCTAAACTATGACAAACAGCACAGTTTTGTTTAAATATTTTTGCGCCATCGGCAGCAAAAACTTGGTTTGAACTAAAAATAAATGAAAAAAAGAGGAAGGAAATAATTGCAAAAATTTGCTTTGGTGACTTGTTACAAACTGTATCCATATTGATTTCTAATAATTAACTCCGTTGAAAGCCCCAATAAAAGGGGGTGTGTTTTTACACGAGGGACAAATTTATAAGAAACATTAATTGCCAATTCAAAAAATGTTAATTTTTTATAAAAAAAGTATAGTTTATAACGATTCTAAATAAGACGGGGTTAAAATAACAAAATACTAAATTTTAATTTCTGATTTCAAAGCAAAGCTTGTCGACAAAAAAGATGGTTTTGTCGAAACGAGAGGTTGCGATTAAAAAATTAACCTGCGATGTTTTTAATAAATCACAACAAACAAAATCCTTAATTTTGGGAAAGTGGAGAACTAGAATTATTGAGCTATCCTTTGGTTTTCGATTGAAGGAAAATCGATGTCGTCTTGAACAATAAAAGCGGAAGGGAAATCGGCAGATAATTGTTTCAAAAATTTATAGGCTTCTAATTTGGTTCTGAAATCCCCAACACGAATATTGAAATTGGGCTGATCGTATTTTTCGTACGCGGGAACATCTGGAAATTTTGAAATAAACTTTGCCTTAACCTCTTTTGCCTTTGACTTATCGGAACCGAAATGAATTTTTACTCGGTAGCCTTTTATCGGAGCTTTCGAATTAATTTGAATGTGCTTTTCCAAAAGAGAATTAATTCTCGAATCCTGCACAACTTTAAATTTGGCTGTGTCGGTAGGCGATGTTTGGGCAAATGCTGTTTTGTTTGCAAAAACAACAAACACTATAAGTATTATTCGGTTTATATAATTCATTACAACAAATTGTTTGCAAAGTTAATTTTAAAAATAGTTCGTAAACTATTTTGTGTTTAATTTTTTAATTGAAATCAAAAGCAATGGTTGTTTGACAAATAAACCAAAATTTAGTTCAGCGCTAATTTCACAATTTTTAGCAGATAAATTTTTTTAGCGCATTTTAATCTTGTTAATTCGTGTCTGGTTTCTTTACTTTATCATTTAAATATTACGTTAGTGATTTTATGCTAAATGGAAAATAGAACCCAAACTGCTGACTTAATAAAAGGTGTGGCCGTACTTTTGATGATACAAGTACACATTATCGAATTATTTGCAACAGAAACTGTTTACAATAGCCCTATTGGAAAAGTATTACTTTTTTTAGGTGGCCCAGCTGTTGCGCCAGCTTTTATGATTGTTTTAGGCTACTTTATAGCCCTATCAAAAAAAACAACCCACCAATTAATCATACGAGGAACAAAAATTATTGTTCTTGGAATGCTGTTAAACCTAGCTTTAAATTTAAATCTGATTTTTTCGGTATATAAAGGCGTTTTGCACGTTGATGTGGTTCCCTATGTTTTTGGTGTTGATATATTGCAATTTGCAGGTATAAGTATTATTGTGCTCGCAATCTTTAAAAAGGTAATCGAAAAAAGCTTAGTTTTTGTTCTCGTTTCAATTCTTGTTTCTGCGTTTCTCGGGCATTTTCTTTTAAAGTTTATACCGTCCAATATGTATCTGAAATACATTTCTGCCTTTTTTTACGGAAGCTGTTGGTGGTCGTATTTCCCCTTTTTCCCTTGGTTTGCATACCCTTTATCGGGAATTGTATTTTATAAAATAACGCAACTATTCGATTTTAATTTTTTACAAAAGAAGATCCTTTTAATTGGTTGCGTGTGTTTTGTTTTTTTGTTTTTTACAATTGCCTATGCAATAAGTGTTTCAGCTAATTTGCCACTGTATTACCACCATAACATTGTCTTTTTTTTATGGGTAATTTTATTTTTGGCATTTTACAGCTACTTTATTAGTAAAATAAATTTGTTTGCAGGTGATTTTTTTTTATTTAAATACCTAAAATGGTTAGGGAAAAATGTAACATTAATTTATGTTATTCAATGGATACTAATTGGGAACACAGCAACTGAAATTTACAAAACAATTGATTCGCCGACATATTTATTAGCTTGTTTTGCTTCTGTATTACTTATTACGAGCTGTGTTGGATATGGTATGCTGTGGTTAAAAAAGTGGTTTAATAAAACTGTTTAATAAAAACTACGTTTGTATCAATTACGTTATGGTTTTAAAAAAGCCTAGCTAATGGCTAGGCTTTAAGGGTTGCCTCTGGTTCAAAATGATTACACATCAATATTATTGTAGTATAATTTTTTTTATGTTTAACACCTCATTTTGAGCATTGATAATTTTAACAAAGTACATACCTGTACCTGTCCAAGTATTTAAGGGTACTATATATTGTTGCGTATTCATAGGTTGGTTAAACACTTCTTGCCCAAGAATATTAGTAATTTTTATGCTCCAATTGGTTACATTAGCTATATTACCACAATCAATAGTAATGTGGTCGTTTGCGGGATTAGGATAAATACTAACAGAACTTGTGTATGGTACTGGATTAGTTGATAAAGCCCCTGAATTGATTGTCATTGTTAAACACTCATTTGTACCTAACGAATTGTATAGATTATTTATTTCTTGTTGAGTTAGGGCTCGATTCCAAATACCAATATCATCTAATTTTCGGGAGTTAAGATTGCTATTATTTGTGTTACCACTATTACCAATATAGAATATTGTTTGAGGAAAAATTATATTGCTATTTATAAATGTATTGCTACTTACTAATACTCCATCAAGGTAAAGATTTAATTGATTAGAATTATAGGTTCCAACTAAATGATGCCATTGCTGCAAGGAATTATTTGTGCTTGATGTATTAAAAACATTTATCCCATCAGCATCTTGTACACCTAATTTTTGACCTAATAAATCGGCGTAAATTCGATAGCCACCATCTGTGGAACCCTGAGCAGTTCCGCCATATTTAAAACAATTCATTGTGGTATTAGACATTCCATCAATCCATAACCAAAGACTTACGGTAAAGTTTTGGTTATTTAAACTATTACCATTCCCGCTAATATATTCAGTATTAGTTGAAAAAAGATATGCCGCGTTACTATTTCCATTTCTATCGGTTGTCAATTGGCCTCCATTTACAACTCCATTATTTCCATTTCCGCTTTCATCATTAGCATTGTTGTTGAACGGCCAATAAGCAACTAAACCATTTGATGGCAGATATGAAGGCACTTGCGCTATTGTAACAAAACTAATAGCTATACTTGCAATTACGGTTAAGCGTGTTTTTTTAGATTTCATATTGTTTTATTAAATTTTTCCTACTCATTAGGCTTTTCGGATAACGCCCCGTTTTTTAATGGGTTCTGGTCTCCATATTTTAACTAAAACTTATTTATTAATGGTATTACCGTTTTTTTACACAAATATATAATAAACTCTAATATATAAGAGTACAATATATAGGAGTACCATAAACAAGGCTTATTAAAGAATTTTACTGCTATGGTAAAAGCAGAAAAAATTCCTGAATTGGTTGTTGTTTCAGAAAGATTGAAACAAATACGGAAAGAAAAAGGATACAACAACTACGAACACATTGCCTTTGAACTGGGGATGAGTAGAAGTGCTTATTGGCGGTTGGAATCGGGAGAAAACTTTAGTTTAAAAACCCTTATTAAAATTTGTAACTTGTTGGATATAACATTGGAATATTTTTTTGTTGGAGTTGATGTTCCAAAATTAAGCAAGAAAAGGAAAAAATAATTACGAACTATTGTTGTTAAGCAAGTGTACCATTTAAATAAACTATACACTACATCATTTTAAAACCAACCTCTTCCATTAAATCTAAATCAGTTAAAACTCCTTGGTCAATCATTTCGGATTGATAATGAGCTCGCAAGCCTTTAATCCATCGTTTACCTCGTTCAGAAAGCTCAAAATCATCGGACATTAAACGGCCACGCATAACAAGAATACCTAGGTCGGCTCCTTCATAAAAGTAATCGTCTTTTTGTGTAATTTGTAAATAAAACGCTTGGTTATCGCCAACAACCGATTGGCGATGTGCATCCATTTTTTTGAAAACAATTTTTCCGTTTTTCTTCATTTCCCAAATGCCAGAAGTAGGAGCTTCGGTAACAAGCTCTAATGTTTTACGTGTATGTTTAATAATCAGCTGGCTCCAACTATCTATATTTGCTGCTGTTGCCCAACGTTCGGTTAGTTCTTGCGTATTTATTTCATAGGGTACATCTAACCATTCCAACATATGAAATAAAAATAAAGGTACATCCGTCATAGCAAATTGTGCATGATTGGTAATGGAACTTGCACCTGAAATACGTGGATTTAATTCACCCAAATATACTTCGCCATTATCCTGATCGATTAAAAAGTCAAGCTCGAAATAACCTTTGTAACCTTCTTTGCGAAGCTGGTCACCAAAACGTTGTGTATATATTTTTGCTTTTTCACGAATGTCCTGTTTAAATGCATTCGGATAAATTTCGTTACCACACCATCCCCCTTTGTATGGGGTGAGCTCTTTAAAGCCAACCAATTCAGTCATTAGCGGAGCAACCAAGGTGCCATGTTTTGTTACACAGCCTTCAATAGCTGTTCCGCGGCAATTGATGCGTTTCATTATTTTTACTTCTTTTTCGGCAATAATTTCTTCTTTGTGAAGATTAAACTCTTCTTCATTAGAAATAAAAAATGTGGTATGTCCCGAATCGCCAAAAGGTGTTTGAACAACAAGGCTTTCACCTAATTTTTCAGAAACTTTACGTAGGTGCGCAAAATCTGTTACAGAAGACAACACATACGGAACACAAGCAACGCCTGCTTTTTCGGCTGTTCGGTTTGTATTTACTTTGTTGTCTAAAAATGTTCTAAGTTCAGACGAAGGGAAACAAACATCCAATCCAATTGCCTTAGCAAGCTCTTCGGTTTTTTCGTTAAACATGAGGAACAAAGCCTTTCCTGGATGACCATTGACGCTTCTTGATTTAATGAAGTCGATTACTTCAGGATGAGTAAGCAGATAATTATTAATGTCTTCGATACTTGTAAAATCTTCGTGTGGCACCTCTTCTTTTGGAGAAAATAAATTGGGGTGTAGGCCTTTAAAAGAATCAATATGACTAATGTATTTGAAATTGCTAATCCATTCATCAATACCTAATAAATTAAAATTGGTTGCACTGATAAAATAAATTGGTGTTGTGTTTGACTTAAAAAACTCTTTTATGTCGGCGATGCTAGTTAATACCTTTTGATTCATATTGATTGTTTTAATTTTGCCCTCTGTGCAATTGTAATTTTCTTCGGTTTATTGTTTTAAATAGTTTGTAGGTGATTTATTTTTTTGCTTTTAATTTAGCACCACTCGTATTCACTCCTCCAATACCCGCACCCAAAGCTGCGCCCATTGCAGATATTGTGTTTTTGCGATTCAGGGCCTCTACAGTAAATACTTTTAATCCAAGTTCTGCACGGTATCCGTGTACTTCTTTTACATCCAGGGCTATCATAAATTTTAAAATGTCTTCGCTCACAACCTGACCAGGTACCAGTATTGGAAAGCCTGGTGGGTATGGAATTACAAAGGATGTGGAAACTAATTCTTTATTGTTTTTAAATGCAACTAAGCATTCGTTCAATGGAATGTATTCACATAAATCTTCTTCATACGCTAAGAAAAATGCTTCTCGAATATTGCCACCCGGAACGCCGGGAGAAGCCTGAAAAGACTTATGAAAATAACTAAAATCAGGTAGCGGAGGAACATCTTTTATTAATGATTGAATGTATTTTGCCGAAATTTCAGATTCGCGTTTATTTAATGAGCGGTTGCTTTCATCTAGTTCATCGGCTATTTGAAGCAAGGCATTAATTAAAAAAGTAACACTTCCTCGGGTTGTACCAATGTTGGTCATCAACAAAACAGTGTTACGAGACGTTTTATTTACCTGAATATTGAAGCGATCCATCAGGTACATATTTTTGAATGCATCACCTGTAATTCCTGCTTTTCCAACCGATAAGGTAACTTTGGTTGGATCCAGAACAAACTCATCTTTTTCCCACGACTCTTCCATTCGATCCCACCCATCTTCAACGGTGTAATAATCGTTTAGTCCAGACTTACGGAACTCTTTTGGAATTATATCATTCACCGTTAGCACATGAAAATATTTACTCAACTTCGGGTGATCTTGAACCTTAGAACGCAACACCATGGCCATTTCTATGCTTTTTTCCACCAATTCATATCCTTCTAGCTCCACCTGTCTTCGTCCCGCATCAAGCGAAGCAAGGATTTGATAGTTTGGCGAAGTGGTTGTGTGTGTCATATACGATTCCTGAAAATTATCGGCAACCCTGCGGCTATACTCTTCGTCCCAAATTTGAATCATTGAACCTTGCCGAAAACTTGAAAGTGTTTTATGAGTACTCTGCGTTGCGTATACTCTGATCTTAACCTTTTCAGGATCGGGCATAGAAGGCATTTCGTTAGGTTTTAAATTTTTAATGTGCTCTTTATATTGTTGTTTATATTCTTCACTTCTGTACTTATGAAATAATTTTTGGGCTACATACATACCCGTACGTTGCTTATAAGTATAGGTAAAACTAGCGAAAGCAAACCATGCTTCGTCCCACAAAAACACCATGTCGGGTTTAATTGTAAGCACTGTTTCCATTACCTTTTCAACATTATACACCAACCCATCAAATGTACAATTGGTAAGCAACAACATTTTTACTTTATCCAATCTGCCAGCAGAATAGAGCGCCATTAATTTTTCTTTAATCACTCGTAATGGAACAGCTCCATACATAGAGTACTCCTCAATTGGATACGAGTCCAAATAGGCTGGAAACGCACCAGCAAGAACTAATCCATAATGATGTGACTTATGGCAATCTCTATCAACAAGAACCACATCGCCTGGTTTTATTAATGCTTGCTGAACAATTTTATTTGCTGTAGATGTCCCATTGGTAACAAAAAAAGTATGTTCTGCACCATAGGCTTTTGCCGCTTTTTCTTGTGCTTTTTTTAATGGGCCTTTGGGCTGCAATAAAGAATCGAGCCCACCATTGGTAGCAGATGTTTCAGCTAAAAAAACATTGCGCCCATAAAAATCTCCAAAATCAGAAATCCACCGCGATTTAAAAACAGAATTACCTCGCGATATTGGCATGGCATGAAAAACGCTTGTCGGTTTTTTACTATACTCGGTAAGAGCTGTATAAAAAGGGGTTTCGAAGCGTTCATTAATTCCGCTAATGATTGTTAAGTGCAATTCCTGCACATCCTCCATACGATAAAAAATTCGTCGAAAGGTTTTTAGTGTCGAATCTTTTAAGTGGGTTAACGAAGTATCGGTGATGTAATAAATATCTAATTCAGGTCTAAATTGATGAATATATTTACCAAGCAATGGGCCTATTTCAGCATCTGTTATGTTGGATAAATCAATTTTTAATACATTTTGAATAAATGGTTTTATATGTTTTGTAATGTTTGTAGAATTATGCAAAGGTGCGTACCTAATACACGCTGCTTGAATGTTGTAATTAAAAAACAAACATATCAAGGCGTCTTGAAAAGAACGCTGTACAACAATATCATACATTAAAGAGCTATTTGGATTAACAAGCTCTTTCAATTTGCTTTTAAGAATTATTTCTTCCTTAGAAGACATATCTTCAACATAAAGGACTTCGAAATAATTTTTTTTTATTCCTTCGGTCTGCTTCCCCTTATTTGTTTCGCTGGTATATGCTCCATTCATTTTTTCACTTAACACCTCTGGGTGTGTGCGATAATTATCACTTACCAAGAGGTAGACTATTTCCGCAACCTGATTGCTAACGGCTTTAAATTCCTGCTTTTCTATAGATGTAATAATTCCTCTTACAAGAGATGCGCCAGGAAAAGAAAAGTACTGTTCGATGCTAAGAAGGTTTTTCAACACCTCCTTAAGCTCGTTCAAGGAGTCATCGCCCATACTTTTTTGTTGAACTCTGGTAACTTGATTGCTTTTTTCTTTCAGCTCATTCCATAAATCAATTCGTAATTGGTTTATGTTATAATGTTTTGAATTCATTTATTTAATTTGCAAGAGTGTTATTTTAATTGGCTTAATGTTTAGAATGAAGAGCTAATCTGTTCCCTTCAGAATCAATAAATAAAGCGAAGTAGCCGGCGGACTCACCTAAAAAAGTTTTTTCCATTACCACCCTGCCACCTGCCTCATTTACTTTAGATAAAACATTATTTAAATCTTCTCCTCCATTTAAATAAATCAATGGCCCAACTTCACTTGGAACACAACCAACACCGGTAACAATAGCACCACCAATACCACTTTCAGCTGGAAAAAAACCCATCGCAAAGCCATTAAGCTCAACGGTTGTCATTTCAATCCCATAGATATAATTAAAAAAAGCAACCGATCTATAGTGGTTGTATGCTGGAATTTCGAACCAACTGACAAAATTTTTAAAAACCGATTGCTCTTTTAGTTTCTGAAGATTGGCTTCTTTTATTTTGTTTTTTAAATTAACTGTTGAACCCATAATAATTGGATTTTTTATGTTTTTGAAAGTTTAATTTAATACCGAATAAAAATCAAATATACAAAAGAATAGAAACAAAAAACACCGCTAGTTTAGAGCGGTGTTTTTTGAAAAAAGGTCTAAAATTATTAGTGATTGCCTATTGTTACAATTATCATTGCATTATAAACTTTTGCATCTGCGCGAATTTTAATTATACAATCAAGTAATCCATATGCAATATATGCAATATAATGATAATCGCCATTGTACCTTTCATTAGCATAATCAAATAGCTCTAACAGTTTAATATTTATTGTATGGGGGGTTGTGAATATAAATGACCTTAAATGATTGCCGTAATCAAAAATAGGAGCAAATACTTCATCGATATCATTCATGTTTTTACTGTATTACAATTTTCTTTATATCAACTGTATTTCCTTGTGCATCAATAGTAGATACAAAATACAAGCCATTACCACTCCAAGATGATAACGAAATATAAGATATTTGTTGATTAATTGCGGTTGTAAATACTGTTTGCCCTAAAGAGTTTGTTATTTTTAAAGTATAACCATTTAATGAAGTATAGTTACCATAATCAATTGTAATATGATCGTTAGAAGGGTTAGGGTAAAGCTTAATTGTGTTCTGGTAGGTAATTGGATTAAACCCTGTAAGATTAGCATTAATAACTAAAGTATCTGTAACTGTTATGTTTGCATAACAAATGTTGCCGCTATATAAATTTGATATTTCTGTTGGG
>CANCPZ010000047.1 GCA_947380175.1 Bacteroidota bacterium
TATCTCCCGACATTGGAAATAATATTGGAGTACTTGCTGTATAAGAAGAAATATTTGCACTTCCAATAGCAGTAGCACCAGAGGTAGTGTGAAGTTGAAATTGTCCATTAGAATTAGCGCTGAAATGGCTATATCGAACTCCTCCATAAAAAAAATCAAACCCAATTGTGGTTACTGCAGTTGCAGCATCGTCTTGAATACCCGACAAAAGAGCTGTTGCTCCTGAAGATAAATCTGTAAGACTAGAAGAAGTGTTGTTTGAAAAAGTATATTTCGTGATAACCTGCCCCCAAGCATTCCCTCCTACTCCCAAAGCAATCAAAAAAGCAAACAGCAGTAACTTAAAGTTGCGTGCAAATGGTTTGCTAAAAAAAGTTGTTTTTTTAAATTTGCAGTTGTAATTATTTTCCATGGTACTAGGTTTAATAGTATATTTTAAATGGCTTTCGCGTGTTTTTTAATAATGTAATTATAACAAAAACATAACACACATCATACAATAATATAACTTGTGTCATACAAACTTATGACATAAGTCATATTAAAACAAATTTTTTTTAACATTTTTTTAACAGGTGCTACATTTTAAAAAAAATGCTACAAATGCAATTAGCAAAACCCTAAAAAATTTAGGCAGCCATAAACTAAAAAAAAGCTATTTTTGCACCTTTCAATTTTTAATAAAAAATAAAAAAAATTAGCATGTTAACTTATTTCAGCAAAAGCATTTCCAAGTTATTTGGCACCAAATCGGATAGGGATTTAAAAGAGATACAACCCATTGTAAACAGCGTATTGGTTGAGTTTTTAAAGCTTGCCAACTTAAGCAACGATGCCCTACGCGCTAAAACAACCGAATTTAAAAAACGTATTTCAGATTTTTCAATAACCGAACAAACCGAAATTGATACCATCCGAAAACAAATGGATGCCGATGCTTCGATGGACATCGAATCGAAAGAAAAATTATATGAACAAATTGATGAGCTCGAAAAAAAAATCATCAAAAACAACCAAGAAATTTTAAACCAACTGTTACCCGAAGCATTTGCTGTTGTTAAAGAAACAGCCAAACGCTTTAAAGAAAACACAACTCTTGAAGTAACTGCCACAGCAAAAGATCGTGATTACGCCGCGCAGCGCAATTCGGTTACCATAAACGGCGATAAAGCATGTTGGAACAACACCTGGATGGCCGCCGGAAACAGCGTTACCTGGGACATGGTGCATTACGATGTGCAACTATTTGGTGGTATTGTATTGCACCAAGGTAAAATTTCGGAAATGGGTACCGGCGAAGGTAAAACACTGGTAGGTACCTTACCCGTTTATTTAAATGCACTTACCGGCTTAGGGGTGCATGTAGTAACCGTAAACAACTACCTTGCAAAACGCGACTCGGAGTGGAATGGGCCACTATTCGAATTTCATGGCTTAACAGTGGATTGTATTGATAAACACGAACCAAACTCCGACGAGCGCAGAAACGCTTATTTAGCCGACATTACCTTTGGTACCAACAACGAATTTGGTTTTGATTACCTGCGCGATAACATGGCGCGCAGCCCCGAAGATTTGGTACAACGCAAAGCCAATTTTGCTATTGTGGATGAGGTTGATAGCGTTTTGATTGATGATGCGCGTACACCCTTAATTATTTCGGGCCCAACGCCCAAAGGCGATAACCAGGAATTTGCACCGCTTAAACCACGTATTGAAAAAATTGTAAACGCACAAAAAGCGTATGTAAACATTGCCTTAACGGATGCTAAAAAATTACTAAGCGAAGGAAAAGAAAAAGAAGGCGGCATGGCCTTATTACGCGCTTACCGAGGCTTACCTAAAAGCAAAGCATTGATAAAGTTTTTGAGCGAACCAGGTATGAGGGCGCAATTACAAAAAACCGAAAATTTTTACATGCAAGATCAATCGCGCGAAATGCATGTAATTGATGCCGAATTATTTTTTGTAATTGATGAAAAAAACAACTCCATTGAGCTTACCGAAAAAGGATTGGAATTAATTTCTACCTCGTCCGAAGATGCTAAATTTTTTGTATTACCCGATGTTGGAGCAGAGATTGCTGAACTGGAAAAATCGAAAATTACAGCCGAAGAAAAATTAAAAATCAAAGAAGAACTTATTCGCGATTTCTCCATAAAATCGGAACGGGTTCATACCATCAATCAATTATTAAAAGCTTACACTTTATTTGAAATTGATGTGGAGTATGTGATAATGGATGGTAAAATTAAAATTGTGGATGAGCAAACAGGCCGTATTATGGAAGGCCGCCGCTATTCTGATGGTTTACATCAAGCCATTGAAGCCAAAGAAAACGTAAAAGTAGAAGCTGCTACACAAACGTATGCTACTGTTACGCTACAAAATTATTTTAGAATGTACAGCAAACTGGCTGGTATGACCGGTACTGCCGAAACAGAAGCTGGTGAGTTATGGGATATTTATAAATTAGATGTGGTGGTAATACCTACCAACAGGCCAATACAGCGTATCGATTCGGAAGATTTAGTGTATAAAACAAAACGCGAAAAATACAATGCCGTAATTGATGAAGTTGGTAAATGTGTTGCCGCCGGACGCCCGGTATTGGTTGGTACTACATCGGTTGAAATTTCGGAATTGCTGAGCAGAATGTTAAAACTGCGTGGCATCAAACACAATGTATTAAATGCAAAAATGCATCAGCGCGAAGCCGAAATTGTTCAGGAAGCTGGTCAGGCCGGAACGGTTACTATTGCTACCAACATGGCTGGTCGTGGTACGGATATTAAATTAGGAGCAGGCGTAAAAGAGGCAGGAGGTTTAGCTATTATTGGTACCGAACGCCACGAGTCGAGACGCGTGGATAGGCAATTGCGTGGTCGTGCAGGCCGCCAAGGAGATCCCGGATCATCGCAATTTTTTGCTTCGCTCGAAGATGATTTGATGCGCTTATTTGGTTCGGAGCGTATTGCCAAACTGATGGATAGAATGGGCATTGAAGAAGGGGAAGTAATTCAGCATTCGATGATTACCAAATCGATTGAACGAGCACAAAAGAAAGTAGAAGAAAACAATTTTGGTACGCGTAAACGCTTAATCGAGTACGATGATGTAATGAACTCGCAACGCGAAGTAATTTACAAAAAAAGACGACATGCCTTATTTGGCGAACGCTTGGCAATAGATGTGGCCAACTCCATTTACGATACTTGCGAAAGTATTGTAACTGAGTTTCACGAACTAAAAGATTTTGAAAATTTTAATTTAGAAGTTCTTCGTGTATTAGCAATCGATTCGCCCATTACAGCCGATGAATTTGTTTCCACAAAAATAGATGTGGTAATTGAAAAATTATACCAACATGCAGAAAGTGCTTACTCGCAAAAAAACGATTTTATTGCTACCAAAGCATTTCCGGTTATTAAAGACGTGTATGAAAACCAAGCCAAACAATTCGAAAACATTGTAACTCCATTATCGGATGGTATTAACACCCTACAAGTGGTTTCAAATTTAAAACGCGCGTTTGATACCCATGGGCGCGAGCTGGTTTTAGGATTAGAAAAAGGCACCTCCTTATCAATGATTGATGATGCCTGGAAAGAGCACTTACGTGAAATGGATGAATTGAAACAATCGGTTCAAAATGCGGTGTACGAACAAAAAGATCCCTTATTGGTTTATAAATTTGAATCGTTTCAGTTATTTAAACAAATGATTGTAACCGTTAACAAAGAAATTGTTTCGTTTTTGATGCGCGCCAACCTGCCAAATGAAATTCAAAAATCGGTTCAACAAGCCAGAGTGCAGGCACCTCAGCGTAAGGAACAAACTCAAACAAGCAGAAATGAAGTAACCGATAATGAGCAACCAAAACCCAAAGCACAACCCGTGCGCGTTGAACAAAAAATAGGACGCAATGATGCTTGCCCTTGCGGTAGCGGAAAAAAATACAAAAACTGTCACGGACAGTAAAAACACCACCCAAAAAAATCGCCACTGCTTCAACACCAGTGGCGATTTTGCATTTTATTTAATTATTTATTTGGTATTACCAAAATACTTTTTTAGATTTGTGAATCGTATTCTTATAAATTTAAAACAAAAATAACATGAAAAAAATTACTATCATTATTCCTACGTTATTCATGGGTTTAGCCATGTTTGGACAAACGGGAGTAATTAAAAAACAAGCCACGGGCAAAATGGCAACGGCTAAAGAACATGTACCGGCAAGATTTAAAAACATGCCTGATGCTGTTGTTGGAACTCAAAAATCACCTGTTCATCAAGGTAGAACAGTAAGTGCAGCGCCTTTTTATACCAACACCTTTGGTAATGCAGCTGATTGGGATTTAACTAACCATGCTGGTGTTTCTACATGGACTATTGGAACAGCTCTTCCTGCTGGACCAACAACCACTAGCGCTATTATGATTGGCTCTACAACAGCAGCTGATGGTAGAGCAATGTTTGACTCGGATTATTGGGGTGATGCAAACAATTCACCTTCAACAACAGGTGACCAAGATGCTTATTGTACACTTAGTGCTCCTATAGATTGTTCTACACACCCAAATGTAATTTGTTCTTTCCAAGAACTTTACAGATGTGGATGGGGTGATAGCACATACCTAGAAGTTAGTAATGATGCTGGATTTAGTTATGTTCCTTATAAAGTGAACAAGAACTTTAGTATCCAACAATGGAGCTCTCCAAACCCTCCAGCTGTTAACACAGTAAGTGTTGATATATCTGCAACTGCAGGTGGCCAAGCTGATGTTAGAATCAGATTCCGTTATGTAAGTTTAGTTGCAAATAGTGGTTGGGATTACCACTGGCAAATTGATGACTTAGCATTAGTTGACCAACCTGCTAACGATTTAGCTATTGATGTTGTTTCTGGTTCTGCATTGGCAATTGTAAATTTCAGTAAATTCTGGGAAGGATTTTACACACAAGTACCTTTAAATCAAACAGGTTTTGTAATGTTTGATGCTTATGTAAATAACTATGGTTCTGCTGATCAAACAAGTGCAATTTTAAGTGTTTCTGTTGATGAAGCGAGTGCTGGTAACGTTTTTACAACTGCAACCCCACAAGGTACTGATTTAGTAAAAGGTTCTGTTGATTCATTGTTAGTTGCTGTTGATTTTACTTCTCAAGCAACTTTTATTAATACAACTTTTGCTCCTCCAGCTTCAAAAGCAACTTATACTGCAACATTTACCGTTACTCAAAACGAAACTGATGCAGAATTAGCAAACAACACCGCTACTAAAACATGGGCTATTTCTGATTCTACTTTCGCTCATGATGATGGTACTAGATCAACCTATTGCAGTCCAAATTTCTTTACAGGAAATGAAACAGAAGGAAGTTTTGGTGCTACATATTATGTTAACACAGATGATACTGCAAGTTCAGTTTCTGTATTTATTCACCCATCAACTTCTGATGGAAATATTCAAGCAGAAATTTATGAAATTGATTCTACTTCTGGGCAAACAGCTTTCCCTGCAACTACTTTAATTGGTTCATCGGCAATTCATAATGTAGTTGCTGCAACTGATGGTAATACTTGGGTAACTTTATCAGTAAAAAATCTTGTTACACCAGTTGTTTTACACAGTCAAATGCAATACATGGCAGTAATACATGCTACAGGTACTGATTATAATGCAACTCCAAGCACTGTAATTCTTTTAGGTGATGACAAAACTGATTACCAACCAAATGGTCAATTTGATGTAAATGTAGCTGGTACTTGGTACTACACTTCTCACCATCCAATGATCAGATTAAATACTTATGCTCCTATGGGAACAGGTGTTAACAACATTGCAAAAAACAATGGTGTTAATGTTTCTCAAAACATGCCAAACCCAACAAAAGGTATTTCAACTATTAATTACGAATTAGCTAAAAATGCTGCTGTTACATTAGCAGTATATGATGTTACTGGTAAAAAAGTTGCTTCTCAAAACGAAGGATCTCAACTTGCTGGTAAACACGCTATCCGCTTTAATGCTGAAAACCTTTCAGAAGGTGTTTATTACTATTCTTTAACTGTTAACGGAACTGCTACTTCAACTATGAAAATGGTTGTTATCAAGTAATTCAATTAATAAGTAAAAAAAAGCTCGTGAATTATCACGAGCTTTTTTTTTACTTATTTTTACTTTTTTATAACTTTACAATTAAAAATAATTTAATAGGTATAAACGTCATACAAAAAGAAACTACATGAAAAAACTTTACTTTTTAGCAACTACGCTAATTTATTGTGGCTCGGCAATAAGCCAAACAGAACCAACCGTACTGGAAAAAGATTTTCAAAAAGCGGTATTACCCCTAAATATTAAACCAGCAATTTCTAAGTCAACCGAACGAAGTTTAGGTACAAAATATTGGATAGATCCAGTAGAAGCAATTATGACTACAAATGGAATAGATTTAACAGGTTCAACATCTGCTCCAAGCCAGGATGCTTATTTAAGTGGCATTTTTCAAGATTCAACCGTTACATTATCTTCATCAAGTGGAACAACATCAGCAATTAATTCAATTTTATTAGGCAGTGTATTTGATCCAAAATCTCCATTTTTAGATCCATCTGGAAACTTTATACCACTTTTAAGTTCATCAGAAGCTTACAGTATAGATTCATTACAAATTATTGGTTCGTATGTAAAAATAAATCCAAATGTAACAGATACATTATACACCTGGCTAGTTTGGGGCGATACAGCAAATACAGCAGTATTTACAAAAAAAGCTACCAATTTAGTTTGGGTAGCTCCAATAAGTACCTGGCGAACAAATGTAATTGGAGCAAAAATTAATGGGGCTGTTGCTGCTGCTGGTAATAAAGTTTCGCCTGCTGCCCCTGCAAGTAATAGTATTTTAATTAAACATGTTTTAGGTCCGGACGATGAAGCTAGCAGTGCAGGATTTTCAAAAGTAATATCGATTGCTTTACCTACTATCGCTGACATTCCTGCCGGAAACATTGTTTCCTGTTTTTATACATTTGTACCGGGTAGTGCCTATTTAGCTGGCGATTGTGCCTATAGTTTTACAGGAGCACCAGTATCACAAACAATAAACGGCTTTGCTGGACTTGTATGGAACCAATCATTTCCAGTTCTTGCAGCTTTAAGTGATTTACAAAATCAACAAGTTGATGCAGGAGGTTACAATATGGGGGCTAGTTATGATAAAAAACAACGTCATTCAATAAGCACAAGTGCTACCTCGTCAAAACTTAGAATGAATGGTAATTTATATTCTTCTCCATTGATTTATTACTCATTTTATTCAAACTCATCTGTTGGTATACATGATATCAACTCTAATTTTTCTTTGAGTCAAAATACACCAAACCCATTCACCAATCAAACAAAAATTAATTACCAAATTAAAACACCTGCAAAAAATATTGCATTGGAAATATATAACATTGCAGGAGTAAAAATGTTTGAAAAAACACAAACAAACCTAAATGCAGGCAATTATTCTGTACATGTAAACGATGTAAATTTTTCGGCAGGAATTTATTTTTATTCACTTATTGTGGACGGAAACAAAACAACAAAGAAAATGATTGTTACAAACTAAATTAAAAATTCAATTCATAAAAAAATCCTCCATGGTTAATAACGATGGAGGATTTTTTTATTAGTAAGCTGTGCTAAAATTTGGATTTCAAATCTTTCATAAATTTAGTTGCATAAACAAAATCGTTTACCTCTTTATTATCCGTTACTAATATTTCTTCTTTAGTGCCTTGCCACCAATTGGCACCATTGTGAATAAACATAATTTGATCGCCAATTTCAATTACCGAATTCATATCATGCGTAATTACGATGGTGGTAATATTGTATTCTTCGGTAATTTCTTTTATTAAATTATCTATTACAATACTGGTTTTAGGATCAAGACCAGAATTTGGTTCATCGCAAAATAAATATTTTGGCTGTACAGCAATGGCGCGAGCTATGGCAACGCGTTTTTTCATTCCACCACTAATTTCGGATGGATAAAGTTTATTTGCATTAACAAGGTTTACTCGTTGTAAACAAAAATTTGCACGATCGCGTTTTTCAGATTCGGATAAATCGGTAAACATTGAAATCGGGAACATCACATTCTCCTCCACCGTTTTAGAGTCGAATAAAGCTCCTCCTTGAAAAAGCATACCAATGTCTTTACGGATCTGTTTTTTACCTTTTAAATCCAGCTTAAAAAAATCGCGTTGATTAAATAAAACACTCCCATTATCAATCTCATTTAAACCAACCATGCATCTTAACAAGGTTGTTTTGCCCGATCCACTCTCGCCAATTATCATATTTACTTTACCGCTTGCAAACGTAAACGAAATGTTGTTTACAATGCTTCGGCCCGAAAATGATTTTGATATGTTGTTAATCTGAATCAAGTTAATAAAAGTTGAGTTAAAATAAAATCGAATGCAAGTATCAAAACACTGCTATAAACCACTCCTTTTGTACTAGAACGACCAACTTCTAGTGCTCCACCTTTTGTATAATACCCATGGTATGCTGGTACTGAAGCAAATATAAATGCGAAAAAAGCAGCTTTTATTAATGCATACATAACATTGTAAGGTATAAACTGATAGGTAATACCATAAATAAATTCGTAATTAGTTACAACACCTGTAAGCAACCCAAATACATAACCGCCTAAAATACCTAAAAACATAGAAAATGTAACCAAAACAGGACTAAACAAAACAGTGGCAATAATTTTTGGGCTAATTAAATACCCCGCTGAATTGATTCCCATGATTTCGAGTGCATCAATTTGTTCGGTAACTCTCATGGTTCCAATTTCGGAAGCAATACTAGAACCAATTTTACCAGCTAAAATTAAACTAATAATAGCAGGAGAAAATTCTAAAATCATAGAATCACGAACAGCAACACCAACACCATATAAAGGAACTAAGGGGTTTTGTAAATTAAACGCAGTTTGAATGGTTATTACAGCTCCAATAAATACAGAAATAATGGCTACAATGCCTAGCGATCCGATTCCTAAAATAGTTATTTCTTCAAAAATTCGATTCACATAAATGGAGCGTTTTTCAGGCTTTGAAAACGTTCTTTTTATTAAGATAAAATACTGACCGAAATTGAAAAATAGTTTCATTATTTACCTGCAAATTTTGCTTAAAATTAAGAATATTTGGCAACATTGTGTATGTTTTGTTTTTTCTATATTTGTGTATATCAAAATGTATATGAAAAGTAATTTACAGAAATTAAGTTCCATTTTTATCGTTGTTTTTATTGCACTGCTTTTTTCGAGTTGCATAACAAACAAAAAAAAACATTGCAGCGACTGCCCTAAGTGGAGCAAAATTGACCTAATAAACCCTATTTTAAAACAACTATAGGGTTGTTTTTTTTATTTAAAAACGCAATTCAATATACCCACTTTTAGGTATTAGTTTAATTTCAATTTCGCTTAAATAAGCCGTATTTTTGTAATAGCAAAATGAATAAAGTAAACGCATTGAAAAATTTATCGCAATTAAAAATAGGGCAAAGTGCCATCATCGATTCTTTTACAGATGAAGTAATGGCACTCAAGTTATTGGAGATGGGCTGTACGCCAGGCGAAGTTGTAAAACTTGATAGAATAGCCCCAATGGGCGACCCTATTGCAATTTCTGTATCGGGTTATTTGTTGAGTTTACGAAAAGACGAAGCGTCTACTATTTTAGTATCTCCTATCGTGGTTAAAAATTAAATATTTTAACCGTGGAATCAAATAAATCGTTTGTGCATTTTTCGGATGTTTCTACATTAAAAGTGGCTTTGGTAGGCAATCCAAACTGTGGCAAATCTACTTTGTTTAATGCACTTACAGGACTTCATCAAAAAACAGGAAATTTTCCGGGAGTAACAGTCGATAAAAAATCGGGATATACAAAGTTAACAAGCAATACAACTGCCGAATTTGTTGATCTGCCAGGTACGTATAGCTTATACCCAAAATCAATTGACGAACGTGTTGCTTTTGAAGTATTATGCAATCCAAACAACCCTGACCATCCAGCTGTTACTATTGTTGTTGCCGATGCAAGTAATTTGAAAAGAAATTTATTTCTTGTATCACAAATAATCGATTTAAAAATACCCGTTATCCTTGCGCTAAATATGATGGATTTAGTGGAAAAAGAAGGCGATGTTATTGATGTGGTGCGTTTATCGGAACGATTGGGAGTAAAAGTTGTTGGTATTAGTGCACGAAATAAAGAGGGCGTAGAAGCTTTAAAATTAGCGTTATTAGAACCATTACCTGTTCCTCAATACGATTTTATTGACATTAAAAAAATTGCAAGCGAACTGATTGATAAAATAACGGATGTAGTAAAAGTAAATAGCGATTTTGCAGCTTTTCAGATTATAAATAATTTTTCAGAGATTCATTATTTTGATACCGAATCGGATAAAAAAACAAAAATAAAAGGCATTTTAAATGCCACAAAAATAGACCACAACAAACTGCAATCGCAGGAAAGCTTAGAACGCTACAAAGTAATCAATCGTATTGTAGAGGAGTGTATTACTCACCAATCGGCTATTAAAACAATTTCGTTTACCCACAAATTAGATAGTATTTTAACACATCGAATTTTTGGATACGCGATATTTTTATCGGTTCTGTTTTTTATTTTTCAAACCATATTTTTTCTTGCAGCTTATCCAATGGAATGGATAGAATCATTGTTTGTAATTCTTACCAACTGGGCCGAACATAGTTTACCGGCAGGCGAACTCAGCAATTTATTAATAAATGGAATTATTGCTGGATTAAGTGGTGTGGTTGTTTTTGTTCCTCAAATTATTTTATTATTTGCCTTTATTGCCATACTTGAAGACACCGGTTATATGGCGCGCGTAAGTTTTATTATGGATAAACTTATGAGAAGGTATGGCTTAAACGGGCGATCTGTAATTCCATTAATAAGTGGTGTAGCATGTGCTGTTCCCGCTATTATGAGTACACGCACAATTAGTAGCTGGAAGGAGCGCATCATTACCGTTATGGTTACACCTTTAATGAGTTGCTCGGCTCGCTTACCAGTTTATACGTTATTGATTTCGCTGGTAGCTCCTGTAGATAAAACAATTGGCTTTTTTAATTACCAAGGGTTAATATTAATGAGCCTTTACTTGATTGGGTTTTTAGCCGCAATTACAGCGGCTTGGGTAATGAAACGAATTTTAAAGGCACGCGAAAAAAGTTATTTTATTATGGAACTGCCTGTGTATCGATCGCCCCAATGGAGAACAGTAGGATTGACTATTTTGGATAAAGTAAAATTATTTTTGTTTGATGCCGGAAAAATCATAATTGCCATATCGGTAATTCTTTGGTTTTTATCATCGCATGCACCCGATGATAGAATGGAATCAATAGAAAAAAAATACAGCAATTCCAACACAATTAAAAATACAGATGATGTAGCGCGTGAGGCAAAAATGTCGTCCGAAAAACTGGAAGCATCGTATGCCGGAATACTTGGAAAATCAATAGAACCGGCTATTGCACCTTTGGGTTTTGATTGGAAAATTGGGATATCGTTAGTTACATCATTTGCTGCGCGCGAAGTATTTGTAGGCACTATGGCTACCATTTATAGCGCAGGCAATAAAGATAACAGCCAATCAATACGTGATAAAATGCGAGCAGAAGTAAATCCGAAGACGGGGTTACCAAAATTTTCGATGGCTGTTTGTTTTTCATTGTTAATATTTTATGCCTTTGCAATGCAATGTATGAGTACCCTTGCAGTAGTTTATCGCGAAACAAAAAACTGGAAATGGCCAACAATTCAGTTTTTTTTCATGGGCGCATTAGCTTACCTTTCAAGTCTTTTGGTTTATCAATTGTTAAAATAATACATGCAATTATTTTATTAGATCAGTGGTTCATGTGTATTTTTGCACCAGTCACTTACAAGTAAACATTGAACAATTTTATCGGTGAACCAACTAGAACGCAATCAATCCATTCTTTACAAATATATTCCGGAAAAGGCAGTTCCCACCATATCCGAATGGGTATTAAAATTTGATTTTAAATTACGAATTAAAAAAAGCAGATCATCCAAATATGGCGATTATCGGCCGCCAATAAATGGTGAAAATCATTTAATTACAATCAATTATGATTTAAATAAGTATGCTTTTTTGATTACGCTAATTCACGAAATTGCACATCTTTCGAATTTTAACAAACATAAAAATTCGGTAAAGCCACATGGCGAAGAATGGAAATTGCATTACAAATTATTGATGAACCAGTTTCTGATTCCAGACATATTCCCCCCTGACATAATACTTGCATTAAGAAAATACATGAGTAATCCTGCAGCATCAAGCTGTTCGGATATTAATTTATTAAGAGTTTTAAAGCAATACGATAATCACAAAAACACCATTTTGCTTGAGGATATTACAACAGGTTCAACATTTTCATACAATGATAATCGGTATTTTATTAAAGGAGAACAGGTTCGAAAACGATTTAAATGCAAAGAAATTAGCAGTAATAGATTGTATCTTTTTAACCCACTAACCGAAGTAACCGTAATTACCACACCAAAAATTTCAGAAAAGTTTTAAATGAACCAATAAATACGCTATAAAATAGAGGAATCTATTTGGTTTTTATTAAATTTGTTACCCATCAAAAAATTAGCGTATTTATATTTTTAAAAGATTCGAAATGAGCACAACTGTCGTAGATAAAAATAATGATTTAAAAGTATCAAAACTTGCAGAAAATATAATTGGTTCGGAAATTATTAAACTTGCTGCAGAAGTAAATGAAAAAATTAAACAAGGAGAAAAAATTTACAATCTTACCATTGGAGATTTTAACCCGAAAGTATTTCCTATTCCGACCGATTTAAAACAAGCAATCATTGATGCGTATGAAGATGGACAAACCAACTATCCTGCTGCTGATGGTATGCTAGAACTCCGTCAGGCCGTATCCAAGCTATTAAAAGATAGAGGTAATTTAGATTATAAAACAGATGAAATTGTTATTGCAGGTGGTGCTCGTCCTATTATTTATGCCATATTCAAAGCTTTGGTAGACCCAGGCGATACGGTTGTTTTTCCTGTGCCATCTTGGAATAACAATCACTACACCTATTTAAATAATGCCAAACAAGTTTTAATAGAAACATCGCCGTCAACTAAATTTATGCCAACGGCTGCAGATTTAAAGCCGCACATTAATACCGCTACACTAATAGCTTTGTGTTCGCCTTTAAATCCAACAGGTACCACATTTCGCAAAAACGATTTAGAAGAAATTTGTGATTTAATTTTAGAAGAAAATGAAAAACGCGAATTAGCAGGTGTTAAACCTTTGTACTTGATGTACGATCAAATTTATTGGGAACTTACACATGGCGAAACAACACATTACAACCCTGTTGTACTGCGACCTGCTATGAAAAATTACACACTTTTTGTAGATGGTATTTCTAAATCACTAGCCGCTACAGGTGTTCGAGTAGGTTGGTCGATGGGACCGAAAAAAGTTATCGAAAAAATAAAATCTATTTTAACACATGTAGGTGCATGGGCGCCTAAAGCAGAGCAATTAGCAACCGCTACTTTTTTAAATAATTCGGCAAGTTATGTTGCTTTTTTAGATACGATAAAAAGAAATATCAATGATCGGTTAGTTGGTTTTTACAATGGTTTTCAAGGATTAAAATCCGATGGATTTAAAGTAGATGCGATAGCTCCAGAAGCAGCAATTTATTTAACTGTTCAATTTTCGTTGCATGGACAAACAACTTCGGATGGTACTGTTTTAAAAACAACTCAAGATGTAACAAAATATATTTTAGATGAAGCAAAAGTGGCTCTTGTTCCATTTTATGCTTTTGGCGCATCAACCGATTCGAGCTGGTATCGCCTTTCTGTAGGCACTTGTAAATTAGAAGATGTAGATTCAATCATTGAAAATTTACGTGTTGCCTTAAAAAAATTAAACTAATTGTTGACAAAAATATATAGCTAAAAACATTGTAGCTTCATTAAAAATTAAAACTATTGTGAAAAATAATTATTGCATTATCATGGCAGGTGGCGTTGGTAGCCGATTTTGGCCAATGAGTAAAACAGAACGCCCAAAACAATTTTTAGATATTTTAGGATTAGGAAAAACATTGTTACAACAAACCTACGATCGTTTTTTAAAATTATGTCCTAAAGAAAACATCTACATTGTTACCAACGACATTTATCTTGACTTAGTAAAAGAACAACTCAATGGTATTTCAGATATAAATATTTTATGTGAACCAACGCGAAAAAACACAGCTCCTTGTGTTGCTTATGCTTGTTATAAAATAGCAAAATTAAACCCAGATGCATTAACTGTTATTGCACCATCGGACCATTTAATTACCAAGGAGGAGACGTTTGTAAAAGCAATTAAATCTTGTTACAAAAAAGCAGAATCGGAAGACTGTCTGGTAACTTTAGGCCTTCGCCCAAGCCGACCTGATACAGGTTACGGCTATATTCAGTTTGTTGAATCAGAAAAAAAAGAAAATGATACACGAATTAAAAAAGTAAAAACATTTACCGAAAAGCCTGATTTAGAAATGGCTAAATTCTTTTTACAAAGTGGTGATTTTCTTTGGAATTCGGGCATTTTTGTTTGGAGCGTGAAAAGTGTTATAAAAGCTTTTGAAATGCATTCGCCTGATTTAGATTCTCTTTTTAAAGAAGGTAATGATAGCTATAACACTCCCAATGAGTCTGCTTTTATTAATGAAGTGTATTCTAAATGCAAAAATATTTCCATCGATTATGCAATCATGGAAAAAGCAGAAAATGTGTATGTTCGTTCATCAGCAATAGGCTGGAGCGACTTAGGTACCTGGGGGTCATTATACGGACATATCAAACATGATGAAAATAAAAATGCAGTGATTGGTAAAAACGTACTATTATACGATTCTAAAAACTGTATTGTTAATGTGCCCAAAGACAAGCTTGTTATTTTGCAAGGGTTAGACGATTATATTGTTGTTGAATCGGATGGAATATTATTGGTTTGCAAAAAAGAAGATGAGCAACTTATCAAAGTTTTTGTAAATGATGTTAAAATAAAAAAAGGAGAAAAGTTTGTATAATCAGTCAACTGATTTTTACAAAAAGAATAGAATACAGATCAATCGGATTAAAGGGAAAGCACTAAATTGATTTTTATAAAACCCTTAAAAACCCTCATCTGTGTTCTATTTTAATTTTACTCGCCATTCAAAAAAATAATAAAACAAAAATGAAAAAAAACTTCGTTGAAGAATTAAAGTGGCGTGGAATGCTACACGATATAATGCC
>CANCPZ010000048.1 GCA_947380175.1 Bacteroidota bacterium
AATTATTTTTGTTTGCAAAATTTGAAAATAATAATAATTATGAAAAAAGCTCTTCTTTCTATTTTAACAATTTTGTACTCAAGTTTGATGTTCGCCCAAGCTCCAATCGTTTACATTAATATCGTATCACATAATGAGCCAGGCGATAATCTTCAAAATACTCTTAAGTTTAATACAATGAACACAAAGGTTTTGCAATTAGCAGCTATTGTGGATACTAAAGGGGCTAAGTGGAATTTAGAAACGTGTGACGGCTATCCTACTGGAGCATTTAATTTCCAAACAGTAAATAGCAATATATTTAAAACCTTAACAACTGCTCCATATGCAGATAATATTGAAATTGATCCGCGACCTAAAGTTGTAGACACTGCAACGATGAATATTGCTGATACCTATCGATTACTAGACACATTAGGTTGTAATCCTACAACAACATTAGGCGGATTTGTTTATGCTACAACTAATCAATCGACTGCTCCTATTGACTGGTTTAAATATCAAAAAACTATCACTGGAAAAAAATATCCATGGAAAACATGGAAAGCAAATTTAATGTGGGGTGCAGGAAGTTATCTACCGCATACAAATGATTTAAATGATTATGGCATTTGGAAACCCGACACGGTTTCTTATTCAGCTACTGAAGCCAATTTTTATAGACATAACGCTAACAGAGCAGTTTGGTTTATTGGGAATGGCTGTCAACCCATATTTGCTCTAGATTCAACAGAAAATGAGCAAACAATTATCACAACTATTAAAAATTTTGTTAGTCAAGTTCAAAGCGGTGCTGTTCCTCAAAATAAATTTTATGTATTGTCTGTTGTAATTAATCAAAGCCATTTTGGGCCTACTTTGTTTCAAAAAGTTAGCACAATATGCGATTCGGTGAATTCATGGGATACTACTAAAATTCAATGGAAAAAATTAACTGAAAAATTTTCTCTTTTTCAATCTTGGCAAACATCATCAAATCTGCAATATAGTCAGTGGTTGTGCGACCAAACATTAGACATTGAAGATATAAATGCAGAGGATGGTTTTAATATTTATCCAAATCCTACAAACGAAAATTTTGCAGTTAAGTTTGAGGATAAGAAACAACATACGGTTCAAATTTATGATATGATAGGGAATTTGATTCTATCTAATCAGGTTGCCGATACTTGGGTGTATGATATTTCAAAATATTCAAATGGTATATATTTTATAAAAGTAGATAATGTTACTTCCAAAAAAATAATAAGGCGTTAAATAACTTATGAAAAAGGGCAAGATTTATTTAGCAATCTTTTTTTTGTCGGTATTTGGTTGTGATAAAATGTTGTCTCAAACACCTTATTTTGAATGGGTGTTGGGGTCAAAAACATTTAATCAGTCTGCAATCTACGGTACAAAAGGCACTTCTTCTTCAACGAATATTCCTGGGGCAAGAGAAAATAGTATGTCGTGGACTGATCAAAATAATAATTTATGGTTATTTGGCGGTCATGGATACAATGCATCTACTAATCAAGGTGTATTAAATGATTTGTGGAAATATAATATTACTACAAATCAATGGACTTGGATCTCAGGAAGCAATGCTTTTAATCAAGCTGGAGTGTATGGTACCAAAGGTGTTGCGAATGCTAGTAATATTCCAACTGCCAGACAAAATGGAGTAACATGGATTGACAATGCTGGAAATTTGTGGTTGTTTGGCGGACAAAAATCAGGAACAAATACTTTTCTAAACGATCTATGGAAATATGATATAGCTACTAATATGTGGACATGGGTTTCAGGAAGCAATACTTCAAATCAAACAAGTGTTTATGGTACACAAAATATTGCTTCCGATAACAATTTTCCAGGAGCAAGATTCGGAAGTTGCGGTTGGAAAGATTCTTCCAACAACCTTTGGTTGTTTGGTGGGCAGCAGTATACATCTGCAACCGAACGAACAAATGATTTATGGAAATACAGCATTACTACAAACATGTGGACATGGGTTTCAGGAGCGAATACACCAGATCAGAATGGGAATTATGGTGCCAAAGGAATAACGGCTGCTACAAATGTTCCTGGAGCAAGACAAGCTTCCATAAATTGCGTTGATAATTCTGGAGTTTTTTGGATGTATGGTGGTTACGGTTTTCCTGAAACAGGAGCACATTCTTATCTAAATGATTTATGGAAATTTAATTCTACTACCGAACTATGGACATGGGTTTCTGGGTCTAGTTCAACTAACCAAGGAGCAGTTTATGGAACGTTAGGAATGGCTTCAGGAAATAATTTACCAGGGGCTCGTCAGATGAGTATTGCATGGAAAGATCTTACAGGTAATTTTTGGATGTTTGGAGGTTGGGGATATATTGACCCTCCTTTTGGAAGATTAAATGATTTATGGAAATACAATATTGCAACGAATCAATGGACATGGATGGCAGGCGCAAATGCAACCAATCAATCTGGAACTTATAGTACAATGGGTGTTGGAGCAACTACAAATATTCCTGGTGGTAGACGTATGAGTATTTCTTGGTCTGACAATACAGGTAAATTATGGGTATTTGGAGGAAATGGTTATGATTACATAGACAGCTTAGGATTATTAAATGATTTATGGATGATAGATATTGGAGTTGCAAATTCAATTATCTCTAATGAATCAGTAAATCATTTTATAAAGATACAGCCTAATCCTGCAATAGAAGCGATATCAATTATTGGAGTTGGAGATGGGAGTAATGTTCAAATTTATGACGCGACGGGGAAATTAATCATAGAAACAAAATTCAACACCAATTTGCCAATTTGTGTTTCAGAATTTGATGCTGGGATATATTTTGTTTTGATGAAAACGAAAGAAGGAAATCTGTTGCATTCTAAATTTTTTAAGGAGTAAATATTGATTTTTTTATCTTTACACTTAACTAATGCTAAGTAAATAGGTTATAAATAGCTACTTAAGGTTTATAAAAGTGGAGTCGGAGGGATTCGAACCCTCGTCCAAACATTGTATTAAGACGCTTTCTACATGTGTAGTAAATTTTTAATTTTCGATAAATTTCAGGCAAACCTACAAGCCACAAAACTTACTTAGTTTCTTTATCTCATCACGAATCGAAACTCTTCGCAACTATTTCTTCATTTTTGATGCTTCACAGGAGACGCAGAAGATCAAAGCTTCTCCGGAAACAAAGGCACTTAATACTTGGTATTAAGCAGCCATAGACAAGTTATACTCGCCAGATAGAATTTTGAGAATTAGGATTTACGTGCTACATTCACAACACACGACATGCTTACATAAAAATCGCAACGCTGTCAAAACCATACGACCCCATTTTAAAAGAACTTTAGAAAAACAAAATTACAAAATTTATACCATTTTTATTTATTATAATCTGTAATTATTAAATCACTATTTTCCGATGGCTAATGTAATTTTCTATATTTGTCGGCTCAACAAAAAATTTATGAATAAAATAAAAATTGGCGTTTTACGCGAAGAAAAAAGCCCTATCGACAAAAGGGTACCATTAACTCCTTTGATTTGTGCTGAATTGATGCGAAAATACGCTCACTTGGAAATTTATGTACAACCGAGCAAAATACGTTGTTATGAAGACAGCGAATATACAGCATTCGGAGTGCCGCTAAAAGAAGATTTAAGCAATTGTGATATTTTAATGGGTGTTAAAGAGGTTCCTAAAGATTTGCTTCTTAAGAATAAAAAATATTTTTTCTTTTCTCATACCATCAAAAAACAAGCGCACAACATTAAATTGATGCACACCTTGATTGAAAAGAAAATTCAAATGATTGATTACGAAACCTTAACTGATAAAAATCATAATCGCATAATTGGTTTTGGAAGATATGCAGGTATTGTAGGCGCCTATAATGGTATTTTAGGTTATGGCAAAAAATATGATCTATTTCAGCTAAAACCGGCTAATTTATGTAGAGATAGAGCCGAAATGGAAAATGAATTAAAACGTGTAAAACTTCCAAATATTAAAATTGCTTTAACAGGTGGTGGCAGAGTTGCTAATGGTGCAATTGAAACCTTAAGTGCATTACGAATAAGAAAGGTTACACCTGAAGAATTTTTGATGGCTTCCTTTCGCGAACCTGTTTATTGTCAACTAAATCCGCGTGATTATGTTGAGCGTAAAAACGACCATAATTTTGATTTACAAGATTTTTTTGCTCATCCCGAACATTTTGAATCCGTATTTCCTAAATACGCAAAAGCAACCGACATATTTATTTCAGCGCATTTTTGGGATCCTCGTGCTCCTAAAATGTTTGAATTGTCAGATATAAAGGAACAGGATTTTCATATCAGCGTAATTGCTGACATTACCTGTGATATTAATGGTTCCGTACCAACAACAATTCGATCAACGTCAATAGATAAGCCATTTTATGGATACAACATCAAGGAAGACAAAGAGGATTTGCCTTTTAATAAAGACACTATTTGCATAATGGCTGTGGATAATTTACCATGTGAATTACCACGTGATGCTAGTGACGATTTCGGTAAAGACCTTATGGAAAGGGTATTGCCAAGCATTATAAATGAAGACAAAGATGGCATTATTGATAGAGCCTCTATTTGTAAAGAAGGCAAGCTAACTCCTGCATTTGAGTATTTAAGCGATTATGCAATGGGCTAAATGAAATTATTAGCAACATTAGTTTAAAAATCTGTTTAGTACGCTTTACAAAACGAACTTTTAAGGATTAGTTAGCGAATCGTTTCTTTTTTTTTTAAATTTGCAACCTTAAATATTTTTACGTAATTTTTAAATTAAAACTTAACATTAAATATTATGCCGACAAAAACAAAAGACGCTACAGAACCAATACACGACAGTATGTTTGATGCAGTTTTGGCTAGACTTGATGTAGCTGCTAAAATTTATGGTTTATCTGATGAAGTTGCTAATATTTTGAGAAACCCTCAAAAACAAGTTAAAGTTAGCCTTCCGATAATGATGGATAACGGGAAAGTAACTGTTTTTGAAGGATTCCGAACAATACACTCTACTGTTTTAGGCCCCTCTAAAGGAGGTATTCGTTATGCAATGGATGTGTGTGATGATGAAGTAAAAGCTCTTTCTGCATGGATGACATTTAAATGTGCTGTTGCCAACTTACCATATGGTGGTGCAAAAGGCGGCATTAAATGTGACCCACGAACCTTGAGCCTTGGTGAATTAGAGCGGTTAACAAAAGCATATACCGTTTCTATGGCCGATGTTTTTGGTGCTAATAGAGATATACCTGCACCTGATATGGGTACAGGAGGGCGCGAAATGGCTTGGCTTGTTGACGCATATAATAAAGTTCACCGCGGAGATTTTCCGGGTGTTACAACAGGGAAACCTGTTGGTTTAGGAGGTTCCTTAGGACGTGATGCTGCAACTGGTCGCGGTGTGATGGTTGCTACACTTGCTGCACTAAAAAAATTAAATTTAGATTCTAAAAAAGTAACTGCTGCAGTTCAAGGATTTGGAAATGTAGGTTCGCATGCTGCACGTTTATTAAATGAACAAGGTGTTAAAATATGCGCTATTGGCGACCATACCGTTACGCTTTGGAACGAGAATGGAATTGATATTAAAGCTGCATTGGCTTTTGCTAAAGCTAATGGAAATATGTTAAAAGGATTTACAGGCGGAGTTGAAATTAAATCAGCTGAATTATTAACAGCCAATGTTGATGTTTTAGTACCTGCTGCATTACAAAATGTAATTACAGAAGAGATTGCTATCAATATTAAAGCAAAATTAATTATTGAAGGAGCTAACGGACCTACAACACCTGAAGCCGATGCAATTCTGCAAGAGAAAAATGTAATTGTTGTTCCAGATATTTTAGCAAATGGTGGAGGTGTTACTGTTTCTTATTTTGAATGGGTTCAAAATCAATATGGCCACTACTGGACAGAAGATGAAGTTAACACAAAACACGACGCTTCAATGAATGCTGCTTTTGATAATGTTTGGAACAATGCCGAACAATATAAAACTACAATGCGTTTAGGCGCTTATATTACAGCTTTAAAGAAAGTTGAATTTGGTATAAAAGCAAAAGGAACTTACTAATAGATTTAAAGCTTAACAAAAAATCCTCTTACAAAATTGTGAGAGGATTTTTTGTTCGTACCCATTTGCAATAAGATTTTTAAACTGAATCAATCACAACAAAAAAAACATTACTTCTTATAAAGTAAATAATGTTTTACCACAGTAGTAGCTCCATCTTTCGCAATTTTTATTTCCACCTTTTCAGCAATTGATTTATAATCTTTTAAATCAATTTTTACTTGATATGTTTTCCCTGCTAGCAATGTAATAAAATACTCTCCACTTTCGGCACTCGAAGTAGTACTTCCAACCTTAGCTCCAGTTTCGTCATAAATAACAAGCTCAGCTTCTAACCCTGAACCTTTTGAAGCATCAAACACATCGCCCTTTAATATTGCCATTACAGGACCAGTATTTAACACTTTGGTTTTCATATCTTTTTCAAGAACAGGGTAATCTGTTAAATCAACTTTATAAATATCACGATCTCCGGCAACAGCTTTTCTATCGCTTGTAAAATACCCTGTTTTTGCATCAACAGATATAGAAAAACTCATATCATTATTTATAGTGTTAATAGGATATCCTAAATTAACCGGCTTCGACCACTTACCATTTTCGTTAACTGTTTTAAAAATATCGTAACCGCCCATATTATTATGACCTTTAGAGCTAAAAAATAAAGTTTTACCATCAGGAGCTAAAAATATTCCCCCTTCATCTTCGGATGTATTAATTTCCGAACCAATGTTAACTGGCTCATCCCATTCTGTTTTTGTTTTTTGTTTTACAACATAAATATCGCCATGTCCAAATCCACCAGGCCGTTCTGTAACCAAATAAAGTGTTTTTCCATCAGGAGCGATACAAGCTCCACCTTCCCAATAGGTAGTATTAACAGGTTTACCAATTGTTTTTGGAGCACCCCATTTTCCAATTGAATTTAAACGCGAAACATAAATATCTCCTCCACGCGATTCTCCATCAGCTTCATTTCTATATATAAAAATTTGTTTCCCATCAGGCGAAATACTTGAGCATGCATCATGTCCATCCGTATTAATAGAACCGGGGATTAATTCAGCTACTGACCAAGATTTTTTCAGTGTATCAAAATGAGATATGTACACATCCTCAAAATACTTTCTATCACCTTCAACATCTACTAGGCGGTTTTTACCTGGCCTTCTAGAAGTAAAAATCAACGTTTTAGCATCAGCAGTAATTGATGGAGTTTTATCATCAAAATCGGAATTAATTGAAGTACCTAAATCAGCTATTGTAACATTAACTGGATTAGCCATCAATTGTTTAGCTGTGTTAACATTATTAATATAAGAATCTATTTCCGTCTCTTTTGCTTTTTTTGAATCACCAACAATTGCTTTAAAGGCTTTGAATTCAACAAGAGCTTCATCCAATTTACCATTTATATTATATATTCTACCTAAAACAAAATAGTTTTTATCATATGCGTTTTTATCAATCCCTTTCGCCTTTTCAGCATTCTCTAATGCTTCACGATAATGGCCCATTTCAAAATAACATTCAGCTATATGTCCAATAAGATTAGCATCTGTTGGTTTTTTAGTTAGGATATCTTGGTATATAGACAACGCACTTTGAAAATCACCTTCAAAAAAGCGCTGTTGTGCATTAAACATTTTTAACTGTTCTTCGCTTTTAGCAATAACATTTTTTTGAGCCGTTACATTGCTTAATGAAAATAGCAACAATACAGCTACGTAAATTATATTTTTTATCATGATTGATAGTTTAACGAAAGGTCCTTTAAAACAAATATATTAATTAATATTTAGCTACCATAAAATTACAGACCAAGTTTTTCGCAATATTTTAAAAATAATTCCAAGGCCGTTTTTTTGAGTTCATCTAAATTGTAATCTATGTTTTTATTTAGATAAAAATCAATGTCTATGGGGTATTTTTTATTTGAATTTATTTCAGAAACCAATACTGATCGATTATTTAGACCGAATTGAAGTGCCTCGTTAAACTGTTTAACGAAACTTTCAGACAATTTTTTATTAGCAACCCAACAAGCAAAAACAAAAGGCAAGTGAGTATACGTTTGCCATTCTTCAGCTAAATCGTATGAATACAGATATTTATTTTCAATACCAAACGTACGATCTCCAATTATAAGTGCTGCGTTATTTCCTTGAATTGAATTTTCATAATTTTCGGAAGCAGGAACCCATTGAGGATTAATCTTCCAAAAAAAGTTAGCCAATACCCTTACTAAAGCAACTGATGTACGAGATTGATAATCAAGTATTACATTTTCAATTTCCGTTAAAGGAACATTACTATATAACATAACTGAAGCAACTTTTCCGGTTGCTCCAATACAATAATCGGTGATAATATATTTTTCTTTTAACTGTGGTAGTGCAGCCACAGGAATTAAACCTAAATCAACAGTATTATCAAGTAGCTTTTGAGCACAAACCGATGGTATATCAAGCTGCAGATCAATATTATTAAGTAATTCGGAATGCTGTAAGCCGTAAATAAATGGTTTTGAGTTTAGATACGAGACGATTGAAATTTTAATTTTTTCCATTTTTTAATTCCGATAAATAGCGAATATAAAGAGCTAGCAAAGGTATATATTATCTTAATTTAATGGGAACTATTTTACAGTGAATGTATTATAAATATGGATTTATTTAATGAAAAGAATTCCTATTATAATTCTTCTATGGTTTTGTTAAAAAATTTAAACGGAATAAAAAGAAACAACTATTCATTCTTAAAAAACTGTCATTAACAGCAAACAATTTGAACTGAATAGATACCTAATGATTCAAAATCATTTTGCCATATTTTTCTTAACTTCGTACCTGATTCCTACAAAAGGAACAAGCTAAAATGCTTGCGTTTAAGTATAGTAAATTAAAGTTAATTAAAAATATAATTTTAAAAAACACCAATGAGCGAATTGAATAAACTTACTGCTATATCACCTGTGGATGGCAGATACCGAAATGCAACCGAAAAACTTGCCGATTACTTTTCGGAAGCTGCATTAATAAAATACCGTGTATTAGTAGAAATCGAATACTTTATTGCCTTATGCGAATTGCCTTTGCCACAACTAAACGATTTTGATAAAAAATTATATACATCACTGAGAAATAGCTATTTAAATTTTACAGAAGCTGATGCGCAACAAATTAAAGACATTGAAAAAATCACAAATCATGATGTAAAAGCCGTTGAATATTTTTTAAAAGAAAAATTTGATGCCTTAAATTTAACTTCTCAAAAAGAATTTATTCATTTTGGTTTAACTTCACAAGACATAAATAACACGGCTATTCCTTTTTCATTAAAAGATTCGATGACGGAATGCATGTTACCGCTATTAGGAGAAATTATTACAAAATTAACTTCTTTAGCCCTTGAATGGAAGGATGTTCCAATGCTAGCTCGAACACACGGGCAACCTGCATCACCAACCCGATTAGGAAAAGAAATTGAAGTGTATGTAGTGCGTTTACAAAAACAAATTGCTCAATTAAATGCAGTGCCATACAGTGCTAAATTTGGAGGAGCTACTGGTAATTTAAATGCACACCATGTTGCTTATCCTCAAATAGACTGGCTAAAATTTGCAAATGATTTTGTAAACAAATCATTGTGCTTAAATCGCTCTTACCCTACCACACAAATTGAACACTACGATAATTTTGCTGCGTATTGTGATGCGTTTAAACGCATAAACAACATTATTATTGATTTAGATAGAGATGTTTGGACATATGTTTCGATGGATTATTTTAAGCAAAAAATAAAAGTTGGCGAAATTGGATCGTCGGCAATGCCACATAAAGTAAACCCTATTGATTTTGAAAATTCGGAAGGCAACTTAGGAATTGCAAATGCACTGTTTGAACACCTTGCTGCAAAACTTCCGATTTCGCGCTTACAACGCGATTTAACAGACTCAACAGTATTACGAAATATTGGCGTGCCTTTGGCGCATAGCTTAATTGCTTATAAATCATTGTTAAAAGGATTGGATAAATTAATTTTAAACAATGCAACCATTGAACTTGATTTAGAAAACAATTGGGCTGTGGTTGCAGAAGCATTACAAACTATACTTCGCAGAGAAGGCTACCCAAAACCATACGAAGCATTAAAAGAATTAACACGTACAAATTCACACATTACGGAACAGAGTATATCTACATTTATTGACACATTAAATGTAAGTAATGATGTAAAAAAGGAATTGAAAAACATTTCACCGAGTAACTATACTGGAATTTAAAAAAACCATGAAAGTAAGCGGTTTTACAATAGTACGTAATGCAATCAAATACGATTATCCAATTGTAGAAGCCATCATGTCCATACTTCCGTTATGTGACGAAATAATTGTTTGCGTTGGTAAATCGGATGATGATACACTTGGCTTAATTAAATCTATTGATTCTTCCAAAATAAAAATCATTGAAACAGTATGGGATGATACTTTGCGTGAAGGAGGTAAAGTACTTGCTGATGAGACCAATAAAGCATTTGCTGCAATTTCAAAAGATAGCGACTGGGCATTTTATATTCAAGGCGATGAAGTAATTCATGAAAAACATTTACCCTCAATTAAAAGTGCCATGCAGCAATATATCAACAATAAAAAAGTTGATGGTTTGCTTTTTAATTACAAACATTTCTGGGGTTCTTACAACTATATAGCCGATTCACGAAAATGGTATCGGAAAGAAATTAGAATTATTAAAAATGATAAAAACATTTCTTCTTATAAAGATGCACAAGGGTTTCGTAAGAATGATGACAAATTAAATGTCAAACAAATTGATGCAAGTATTTATCACTATGGTTGGGTTAAACCTCCAAAAGCACAACAAGCAAAACAAGAAACATTTCATAAACTTTGGCATACCGATGAATGGATGAAACAAAATGTGCCACAAGTAGAACAGTTTGATTATTCCCCAATCGACTCCTTAAAGGAATTTAGAGAAACCCACCCTCAAGTTATGCAGCAACGAATCAATAAAATAAACTGGCAATTTTTATTTGATTCCACTAAAAAAAAACAATCACTAAAGTTAAAGTTGTTAATGTTTATTGAAAAAACATTTGGTTGGAAAGTTGGTGAGTATAAAAATTATAAAATTATTTAACATGCAAATTCGATTATTTTTTTCAATAATTTTATCTACCATACTTCTTCAATCGTGCACGTTCAATAATGGTTCTAAAACAGAAAACACGTTACAAACTTCGGATTCTGTTAGCCAAAAAGAAAACTTTATAACAGGTCAAATAATTAACAAAGTTGTTAATCTCAACGACGCTTCACAAAATTATTCGCTATACTTACCAAAAGCATATTCAAAAAAATCTTCATGGCCTGTAATTTTTATTTTTGATGCACATGGAGATGGTAACTTACCAATTACTAAATACAAAGACCTTGCTGAAGAATATGGTTTCATCCTAGCAGGTTCCAACAATTCAAAAAATGGCACATCATGGGAAGAATCACAAGCAATAGGATTAAAACTATTTTCCGATGTAGAATCACGATTATCAATTAACAATCAACGCATTTACGCCCTAGGATTTTCGGGTGGTGCGCGTATTGCAAATGGATTACTACTCAACAATGGTTCGATTTCAGGTGTTATTTGCTGTGGCGCTTCAGCTCCTGCAGCTAATAGCAATATCGAGCGAAGCAATTATTCGTTTATTGGATTGGTTGGTAACGAAGACTTTAATTACACTGAAATGAAAAAATACGACATGGTTGATTTAGCCGGTCATAATGTAAAACATTCATTAATAACTTTTGAAGGCAAACACGAATGGCCTTCAGAAAAAACGATGGAAGAAGCTTTCTGGTGGTTAACTTTAAATGAAATGCGAAAAGACATTCCCAAAAAAAACGATGCATTAATTGCAAAACATTTGGAAGCAATTAATAATCAAATGCAAATTATTCAACAAAAAAAACAAACCATTGATGCTTATAATTTATGTATAAAAACAATTAATTTTTACAATGGTTTATCAGACTTAACTTACTATTTTGATATTTACAAATCGCTTGAAAAAGCTCCGGAAATTGATACATATAAAAAACAGGAGGAAGCCGACTGGAAGCAAGAAGAAGAACTAAAACAATTTTATATTAAAGCAATACAAACTCAAGATTTTACTTGGTGGAAAAAAGAGCTTGTTTCATTAAATCAAAAAACAAAAACAGAAAAAAACAAAAACAAAGTTTTTATTTACAAACGCACCTTAAGCTATTTAAGCCTTGTTGCTTATATGCAAGCAAGTGGTGCTTTAAAACAAAATGAAATTAATGCAGCCGACTTTTTTTGTAAAATTTATGTATTAGTTGACCCTACAAATAGCGAAGCATATTACTTAACAGCTTCTCTAGATATAAAAAAAGGAAATACCAACGATGCAATAAATGCATTTAAAAATGCTATTAACAATGGCTTTACCGATATTAGTCGTTTACAAAACGACAGTGCTTTTATTGAACTAAAAAAGAATCCGGAATTTTTAAAATTAGTTGAAGAAATAAAAAAATAATTTTTCAATACCCACAACTAATCAGTTCTTATTGACTATATTTTAAAGGGAGAATTGTATAGTGTTACATCGGATCAACATCCAATTGTATTCGAACCGATTTATAATCTGCATTTGTTTTGAAGGCAATTAGTAGTTCAGAAACAATTTTTTTTGCTTGCACTACAGAAGCATCACGTTCAATTTTTAATAAAATGTTTTTATGATACATATTTCGAATACGCGAAACAATAGGGAATTCAGGACCAAGTACGCGCTTCTTAAAATGATGTTTTAAATGATCTGCTAAATATTTAGAAGCAGCGTTCACCATATTTACATCGTTGTGAATCAATGTGATTTCTATTAAACGATAAAATGGAGGATAGTTAAACTCTTTTCTATCTTTCAGTTGATTGATATACATCGATAAATAATCATTTGCTATTACTTCCTGAATTATTGAATGGTCGGGATTTTGTGTTTGAACAATTACTTTTCCACGTTTATTTTTTCGACCAGCCCTACCCGACACTTGCGCCATCAATTGATAGCTCCGCTCAAACGACCTAAAATCAGGAAAATTAAGCATACTGTCGGCATTTAAAATACCAACCATACTAACATTATCAAAATCCAACCCTTTGGTTACCATTTGTGTGCCAACCAAAATATCAATATTTCGTTCTTCAAAATCCTGAATAATATGATGATGCGCAAATTTACTACGTGTAGTATCTAAATCCATACGTGCAATTTTTGCGCGAGGATAAAAAATGGCTAACTCCTCCTCTATTTTTTCGGTACCAAAACCTTTCATTCGCAAATTGGTATCACCACATGCAGCACACTTGGTAGGTGGTTTAATAGAATAACCGCAGTAATGACAACGCAGCTGATTACTTGCTTTGTGATACGTTAAACTTACATCGCAGTTATTACATTGAGGCACCCAAGCACACATATTACATTCAAGTTGAGGAGCAAAGCCCCTACGATTTTGAAATAAAATAATTTGTTCTTTTTTTTCTAATGCCAATGTAATTGTATCTAAAAGTAAAGGCGAAAAGTGTGACTTCATTTGCTTTTTTCGTGTAGCTTCCTTTACATCAGCAATTAAAATTTCGGGCATTTGCACCCCACCAAATCGTTCATTTATTTCAGCAAATCCATACTTACCATCTTGTGCATTATAATAACTTTCCAAACTAGGAGTTGCAGAACCTAACAATGTTTTTGCTTTGTGAATATGCGCTAAATAAATAGCTCCATCACGAGCATTATAACGGGGCGCAGGATCATATTGCTTATAAGAAGTATCATGTTCTTCGTCAACTATTACTAAACCTAAATCACTAAAAGGCAGAAATAATGCTGATCGTGCACCAATAATCAATTTATAATTACCTATTTCTTCTTTTGAATTTTGACTTAAATCTTTTGATATTAAAACATTATTCCAAATTTCAACACGTTCATTTTCATTAAATTTACTGTGATACACACCAACAGTTTCGCCAAAATATTTTTTTAGGCGATTAATTATTTGAGTAGTTAAAGCAATTTCGGGAAGTAAATACAATACTTGCTTACCTTGTTCAATAGTTTGCTCAATAAGCTTTACATAAATTTCGGTTTTACCAGATGATGTTACGCCATGAAGAAGTACCACATCTTTATTACTTATAGCCAATTGATTTTCAACACTTGCTACTTGATGCTGAACAGCCACTTTTTCCTTCCAACCAAACTGCTCTTGAATAGATTCTAAAACTTTTTGTTGTACATCGTTTAAATTCGATATTTTATTTTCGTTTTTAAAACCTGTTAACCTACCTACTTCGCATTCAAAAATTTCAAAAATATTTTTATTAACCAATGATTTTAGCGCCGCTTCACCTCCACTAACCAGCTTAAGTATGCTTGCTTTTTTTACATCTTCAATTACCTTTGAATAACGCTTCGATAAGGTAATGTAAGCCATCAATACATCCAATTGCTTAGGTGCTTTTTTTTCTAAATCATTAAATATTTTCTTTAAATTATCTTCGTTATCGCCATATGCTGTAATACGAACAAAGCTCTCGAGTTTGGGTTTAAATTTTTCTTTGAGTTCTTCCTGTATTAAAACAATTCCTTTTTCAATCAATGATTTAATTACTGGATATACTGTTTTTTGTTCAATAATTGCAGACACCTCATTTAATGTCAACACTTTTTTTATTTCTAGCGCATCAACAATTAAAATTTCCTTATCCGAAATTTTAATTGTTACATCGGCTATTTTTTTTGAATATTCTGGATTTAAAACAATTTTTGTTTCACTCGCCAAACGTAATCCACCAGGCAATGCAGCCACCATTACATCACCAATGTTACACATGTAATACTGGCTCATCCAATCCCACAATTCAAATTGTTTTATGTTTACAATTGGTTGTTCATCTAAAATAGAATCGATGTATTTGGCTTCGTATTTTTTAGGGGGTACTTCATGAATCTTACGAATTAAAGCCGAATATAATTTACCCCTCCCAAATTGCACTATCACTCTTTTACCTAAAACTAATTCATTGTTCCAATCATAAGGCACACGATAAGTGTATAAATTGGGCACTGCAAGTGGTAAAATAACATCAACAAAATAGGTTGTACGACTCATATTACAAATATACATACAAAGTATGTTTTGTTAATTTGATAAAATAGTTTTTTTAATATTAAATTGATTGTTAAAACTGGAAT
>CANCPZ010000049.1 GCA_947380175.1 Bacteroidota bacterium
TCAACCAAATTACATGCAAAGCACAAATCAAGGATACACTTTCAATCTATAAAAAAATAAAAAAAATTGCAGATAAGCATCAATATTCAAAGTTATTATACGAAGAAATATTTGTAGAAACAGCACCTGATAAATACGAAAAAAAAACGTTTTCTAACGAACAAACACGATCGGATCCTAACCAAATTTATAAAAATAAAATAATACGAAACATAACAATTGAAGTGTTAGACCCCTTTGGCTATTCTGTCAATGACACAGCAAAAAAAACAATTAATCATCTTCAAAAAATTGGTAATCAATACCATATTCATTCGCGCCATCTAATTATAAAAAACCTTTTATTATTTAAGGAAAAAGAATTGGTTAATTTATTTTTAATAAATGAATCTGAAAGGTTATTACGACAAGCATCCTATATTAATGATTCCAGAATATTTTTTAATTATACTAAAAACAATACCGATAGTGTAGACATTTTAGTGGTAGTGCATGATAAATGGGAGTTAGACATTTCTTTTTCGGGAAATATTTTTTTTGGAGGAATATCGCTAAAAGACAAAAATATTTTTGGCACAGGTCAAACATATCAGCAAGATATAGATTACAGCCCTTCCACTAATGAATACCAATTTGATGGAAATTATACTATTGGAAATTTAAAACGCTCGTACATTTCGTCATCTATTTTTTATACCACCACAAAAGATTATACCCTAACAGGTATTTCATTTAACCGACCTTTTTATTCTTCTATTACTAAATGGGCTGGAGGTATAACGGCATATAAAACTTGGAAAAACTACAAATACACAGATGCCTTAGGTCATTCCATAATTTCAACGAAAATCAATTATCTAAATTCAGATATTTGGTTTGCCAAAAATTTTAATCCAAATTTTGATAGACAACATATTTCAAAACAAATCAATTTCATAATCGCAGCAAGATACGCCAGTGTTTATTTTAATAATAGACCCTCCTTTTTAATCGACACTTTAAAAACAAATTTAAATAGTTCATTATATTTAATTAGTGCAGGAATTTCAATTAGAAAATATTACAAAGATCAATTTATCTATCGTTTTGGAGCCAATGAAGATGTACCTGAAGGATTAACAGTTCAAATTTTATATGGATTTTTTTATAAAGAACAAAATGCTGTTAGATATTACAAAGGCTTTGAAATAACTGGTGGCAAACATTTTAAAAAGCTGGGTTATTTATCTGGTAATATCAACTATGGTGTTATTTTCAATAAATTGATAAAAGAAGATGGTGCCATAAATACAGGCTTTTATTATTTCAGTAATTTATTTAAAAATAACAGATGGTACTTTCGTCAGTTTATTAATTACAAGTTTATATATGGAATTAATAAAGCTGCAAATGAAAAAATAACGCTTAGGCCTGATGAAATGTATGGATTTGACAACGGTACATTATTAGGTACAAAAAAAATAGTTTTAAACCTTGAAACTGTTACCTATGCACCATTTAATATTATTGGATTTAGAGTTGCCCCTATAATTTTAATTGGGTATGGAATGTTAGAAAGTGATTCGGTAAAGCTTTTAAATAGCAAGATATTTCAATCTTACGCAATAGGTTTATTAATACGAAATGAAAACTTACTTAATGCAAGTTTTGAAATTACTTATGGTTTTTATCCAAACTTACCTGATAACAACAAAGCTTTTTATCGATTTAATCCAGCAATATCATTTACATTAAAAGTAAAAAGTTTTGCAATTTCAAAACCAGATGTTGTTGGATACAACTAATTTTTTGACCATTATAACAAGAGATATTATTTGCCAACAATTTTAAATTCAGTCCTTCTATTCTTTGCTCTTCCCGATTCAGTTGTATTTTCAGCAATAGGTACAGATGAGCCAAAACCTTTAAAATTCACTAATCGTTTTTCATCAATACCTTTTGCCAGTAATAAATCACGAACAGTAAATGCTCTATCAGTAGATAAAGAAAGATTTGCATTTGGATTACCTTTGTTATCGGTATGGCCATAAACTTCAATTTTTACATTTGGATTCGCTTTTAAAAACTCAACAAATTCATCAATAACAATTAACGAACGAGGATCAAGGTTAGCTGAATTGGTTTTATAATAAATATTATTTAACGAATAGGTTTTACCTATTTTAATAGTATCTACTATCATATTTACTTTAAAAGGTTTAGAATTTATAATAGAATCTTTAGATAATAATTGAGAACTAAACGCATAATTTTCCTTTTTAACAGTAATAATTAAATCATTTTTTTTCTTGTTGTTTACTACAACAGCATATTCGCCAGTTAATGTATCCACAAGAGCCTCTGTTACTTTTTGTGTAACCGCATCTTTTACTTCCACAGTAAACTTTTTTGATGCACCACTTCCATTATCCTCCACTTTACCTTTTATAAAAGCAACTTCATCTGGCCGAGCTTCTTTATATAAATCGAATGAATAAATATCATAACCACCAACTGCTTTTCCTTTTGTCCGTCCAGAATTATTAGAAGCAAAATAGCCTAATTGTCCATCAGTACTAACAAAAAAACCTAAATCATCGCCTTTGGTATTGATTGGAATACCAATATTTTTAGGCTCACCCCATTTGCCATCTTCACCTTTTCGGGAAAAAAATATATCAAACCCTCCAACACCAGGTTGTCCGTCAGACGAAAAATAAATTGTTTGAAAATCAGAGTGCATAAATGGTGACTTTTCATCACCACGAGTATTTATAACAGGTCCCAAGTTTTCGGGCTTACTCCAAATACCAGTTGCTAAATCTTGTACAGTAAAATACAAATCAATTCCTCCTCTACCTCCTTTTCTATCACTAGCAAAATAAAGTGTTTTACCGTCAGAAGAAAGAGTTGGCTGAGAATCCCAATAAACAGGATCATTTATGCCTTCAACCTTTTTTGCTTCGGTCCAATCGCCATTAATTAAATCGGAATAATAAATATCACAATTAACAGCATCACCAGTTTCATTAACACATTTTGTAAAAAACAAATGTTTATTGTCAATTGAAATAGTACACCCTCCTTCACTTCCTTTTTTATTGAAAGGATATGGCATGCGATGTCCTTTATCAAATTTACCTGATGCTTTATCGCGTTTACTATACGAAAACAATTCCTGTTGTTGATCGGTAGTCATTCCTGCAATACCATCTTTGGTTACATAAGGTTGAACACGAGTAAATAAGATTTCTTCATCATCAGGTGTAATAATTGGCAAATATTCATCTTTTTCAGTACAAATACCCTTAACTGGATTAGGATCAAAAGGGACAGGATGGTTAAAAATTTCGCTATACACTTTTGCATAACGCAACATTTTTTTTGCCTGAATTAAAAAACTATCATAACTTTTATGGTATTTTTTTATATCGTCGTCTTTAAAATTTAAAAAATCTTTTAAATACTTTGCGGCATCATCCCACTTTTCATCTTCATAATAAATAAAACCGAGATAATAATATGGGTCAGAATGATATTTAGGACAAATTTCAATTACCTTTTTAAAATATTTTTCGGTTGGCTTAAAAGCAGCATTTTCATAAATATAATTTTTAATAAGTTCTTCTGCATAAGCAAAATTAGCATCCACATAATCTGGCTCAAGCTCTATAGCTTTTTTAAGATACGATTCTCTTTCTTCCTTTTTATTTTTTCTATCAACCCCATTTTGATATGCTTTCAGGGCTTTTTTGTTGTTAATTTCCTGACAAGGCGCTTCTTTATCATCTTGCGCAATCAATGAAATTGAAAAAACGAAAAAAACTAATGTTATAAACTGCTTAAAAACCATTTTCTAATAACTATTTTTAATTTATATTAAACTAAACTTATAAATTATATTTGCAGATAAAAATATACGCTACAATTATTTTTTATCTATTTCAGATATCATTAACTCCTTGATATATTTTACGGGTGAACTTCCATAACTCAAAAACTTTTCGTGAAATTGTTTTAAATTAAATTTATCGCTCATTTGTTTTTTTAGCTCTTCTCGGAAGTCATAAATTTCGGTATATCCTGTAAAATAACAGCATAATTGAACTTGAGTAACATTCACTCTTCTCCACTTTCCTTCCGCTTCTGTTTTTTGTTGAAATGCCTGATTCATTAGTAAATCCATTGCTGCCTCTTTGGTCATTTCTTTTGTATGAACGCTGTAATCTAAAATTGTATTGCAGGTACTACGCAAATTCCATTTATAATACATTAACCACATTTCATCTTCATTATTTCCATATCCATTTTCCAACATCATACGCTCAGAGTATACTGCCCAACCTTCAATCATTGCGCTATTTCCAAACAATGATTTTATTAAGCTAGGCGACTGGTTGCTATATACCAATTGTGTATAATGGCCTGGGATAGCTTCGTGAATATTTAAAATTTGTAAAATATAATAGTTGTATTCACGTAAATAACTTTCTGATTTTTCTTTATTCCAACCTGAAAGGCTTCCTACATTGTAATAGGTGTTTCCTCCTTTATCATAAGGCCCTGGGGCCGAAATTGAAGCACCTGCAACTCCTGCCATATAATCAGGTTCTTTGCGAACCACTAAAGGTTTAGAGGGATCAATATATATCAAATCTTTTTGTTTAATAAAGTCAACCAAAATAGGTATTTGTCTTTCTATATCTTTTTGAAACTCTTCTGGCTTTAAATGTTTTTGAGAAATCTTATCAATTACCTGACGAATCAACGCCAATGTATCATTAGGCTTTAATTCTTTACCCATGTATTTCGACCATAGTTTATCGGCTAATACAAACATTTTTTGATGCAATTCATTTTTATGAGTTAGGGCTTTTTCATAAATCTGATCTACTGTATAACCTGATTGAATATCGAATTCAAACTTTTTAGCATATAAATCTTTTCCTAAACGAAAACTACGAGGAGTTTTATTGTCAAGCTTTTTCAACCAATTGGCAAAATCTCTAATTGCTTTTACAGATTCGTTAGCTCTATATTCCATTCTTTTTTTCTCATTTTCACCAAAATTCACTTTGCTTAGCGCATCAACAAAATCTTTTTCGAAAACTGAAATTCCACCTAGATTTTGATCAATAGCTAATTGCGTATGCTCAATTGTTGGGTTTTTAATATTCTTTTTTGCTGCCTCATAAAAAGCAGGAATATTAGCCATCTTCAAATAAAAATTATGTAAACGTACATCAAGTGAGTCGTAATTACCATTTAATATTTCAGCGAAAGCACCTGAAACGTTATATTCAGATGGATTCCATTGATATATTTTTTCTTCGTTGATTGTCCACTCAATTGATTTTAATTGATTTTCAATCATATAATAATCTGTTTTGTTATTATCCGAAAGTCCTCCTAAATCAACTATTTTTAAGGAATCTAAATTCGCTTTTAAAAAAGCTAATTCCTTTACTCTTGATGCATCATCAGGAACCACTAATAAACTATCGTATTTATGATACCCTTGACTACTTGCCCAGCCTGGATAAGTTTTCCAGAGCTCTTCAATAAAACTTGATTTATATTTTTCGAATTGAGGATTCATATCAGCAGCAGCTTTAGTTTCCGAATTTTGTTTACCACCACATGATGATAATGCAACACAAACGATTCCAACAAAAGTTATTTTTTTCATTTATTATATTAGTTTAGATGATATTATTAAAGTAAAATTAAAAAATTACAACAAGCCAAATTGTTTAGCATGATGAACTGCATGTTTATAAAGTAAATGAGTCCACTCATCAAAGTTTAAATCTCCGAAAAAAGGATTTGTAATTGTTGCCCCTTTATTAGATTCAAAATAATGAATAAAAGCCTCTATTTGTTTTTCATACTCAACAATAGACTCTTTAACTGTTGAATAAATTGCAGGTAATGGAGTTGCTGGCATTAATGCATTTGGAGTATTGGGCTTAAACTCTTTCTCAGACATTGCAAAATCTCTAAACCTTCCAATACTTTCAATAGAAGAATGTAACTTTTGATTATTATTTCCAGTGCCAAAACTGATTGAATCAGCCATATGCTCAACCATTTGTTGCGCATTTAAAACTCCCCACTCACCTTTGGTATCAGCACTTAATGCACTTACTAATTTTGGGAATTCTGTTTTTAAGAAATTTAATTTATTCATATTTTTTTTAGATACTAAAATCGGTTCAAAACTTCTAGTTACGATTTCAGTTTTTTTAATTCCTTCGGAAAATCTGTTTTTAAAATAAAAACTCCATCCATCGGATTTTCCATAGGCATCGCATCACGTAAATAAAAATACAAATGTGTTTCATTTGTTTTTTCATCAATTACTTTTTCTGTTTTTTTTAATAGTTTTTTTGAAACGGCAAACTGCATTAAATTATCACTTTCGGTTGTACAATCAACAATAGTCATGTCCCATATTTCAAAACTGAAAGCTTCATCATTAGGGAATAATCCAGCTAATATGTAAGATGCATTGTTTCTTATTTTAAAATCTTTTACCGGTTCCGAAACTTTTAATTCGTCTTCCCAAAGATGTTTAATATTATCCTCTGTTTCTTGTCCTTCGTATAAATCATCAGCAATGCCTTGATTAAATTCCGAGTTAACTAATATAAAATGTAAGTATAAATCCATAACGTGTTTTTATTTTTTCGTATTATGCCAATTTTTATAAATATCCTGCTGTTGTGGCCTATTTGCTTCAACTTCACGCAAGGGTTCACATTCTTTTAATGTTGCTTTGCAATTGGCAGGTAATTGCTGGTAAAGTTTTGTTCCCTCTGTTTTCCACTCAATCATTTGATCACTCACATCTTTTACAATTTTTGCGGGATTACCAACCACAACTTTTCTTTCAGGTATAATCATATCAGCCGGAACAAAACATAATGCCCCAACAATACAATTATCACCAATTACCACATTATCCATAACAACTGCGTTCATTCCAATTAAAACGTTTTTACCTATTGTTCCTCCGTGTATTATGGCTCCATGACCAATATGAGAAGCTTCTTTTAATAAAACAGTTGTTCCCGGAAACATATGAATAGTGCAATTTTCCTGAACATTACAACCATCTTCAATGATAATTTGTCCCCAATCACCTCGTATCGCAGCGCCAGGACCTATATAAACATCCTTACCAATTAGCACATTACCTGTAACAGTAGCATTTGGATGTATAAATGCACTTTCGTGAATGACTGGCTTGTAACCGTTAAATTCAAATATCATATTATACTTTTTCAATAATTACAGCATACCCTTGGCCTACTCCAATACACATGGTAACCAATGCATACCGTTTATTTTGCTCATGCAATTCGATAGCTGCCGAATTTAAAATACGTGCACCACTCATACCTAATGGATGCCCTATTGCTATAGCTCCCCCATTTGGATTGATTCGAGAATCATTATCTGATATACCAAATGCACGCGTACAAGCCAATGCCTGTGCAGCAAAAGCTTCATTTAATTCGATGATATCAATATCTTTCATTGTAAGCCCTGCACGTTTTAAAGCCATATTACTTGCTTCCACAGGACCAATTCCCATAATGCGTGGTTCAACACCTGCAACTCCACTCGAAACAATTCTTGCTTTTGGAATCAAATTGTATTTTTTTATTCCTTCTTCCGAAGCCAGTAAAATAACTGCTGCTCCGTCATTTAAGCCTGAAGCATTTCCAGCAGTAACTGTTCCTCCTTCTTTTTTAAATGCACCTTTTAATTTTGATAAACCTTCCATGGTTGTTTCCGAACGAATAAATTCATCTTTATCAAACAACTTTGGATCGCCTTTTTTTTGAGGTATTTGAACTGGAACAATTTCTTTTACAAATCTACCTTTTGCTTGCGCTAATGTAGCTTTTTGCTGACTCCAAAATGCAAATTTATCTTGGTCTTCTCTGCTAATTTTATCTCTATCAGCAAGGTTTTCGGCTGTTTCGCCCATTCCATCTACACCAAATAATTCTTTCATTTTAGGATTAATAAATCTCCAGCCAAATGATGAATCAAACAATTGCTGATCGCGACCATACGCTGAACCAGCTTTAGACATTACTAAAGGACCTCTTGTCATATTTTCGACACCACCTGAAATCATTAAATCGGTTTCGCCAATCATGATACTTCGTGCTGCACTCATTGTTGCCGATAAGCCAGAAGCACATAAACGATTAACCGTTTCGCCCGGAACTTGATATGGTAAACCTGCCAATAACAAAGCCATACGAGCCACATTACGATTATCTTCTCCGGCCTGATTTGCACAACCCATTATTACATCACCAATTTGTTTGGCATCAATAGACGGATTACGTTTAATTAATTCTTTTAAAACAATTGCAGCTAAATCGTCAGTACGAATAGTTGATAATGTTCCTCCAAAATTTCCGATTGGGGTTCGGATCCCATCAATTATAAATGCTTTTTTCATGGTTACGAATAAACGAATCGAAACGAATTTACGAAACGGTGTTTGTTAGATTTTATTTATTAAATTTTTCTTTATTAATTAAATCAATATTAAGTACTCTTTTATACTTTACTTCATTTCTTCCAAACGAAACTAATATTCCTAATTTTAATTTAGATACTATAAGATAATTAAGCAACTGATCAAAATGTTCTTTTGAAAACCTATCAGTCGATTTAATTTCAACAACGATTGTTTTATCTATTAAAAAATCAAAATAATTTTTTGCTATGGTTTTATCAGAAAAAACTACAGGATTATAAACTTGTTGATCTACAATTGTATTACTCTCTTGAAAAGCTTGGTATAAGGCTTTTTGATAAACTATTTCTTTATGACTGCCTCCTATTTTATTAAAAACATCAAAGGCTACTCCAACTATTTTATAACTTATTTCGGGATACAATAAACCTACTTTATCATCCTTTTTTTCGTCAATCCTCTCTGATTCGGCATTCGTAGCCACTCCTGTTTCGTAAATTAGTTTTGATTCGTTATTAGTAACCTTCGTATCCTTCCCTTTTTCGTATATTCGTTTTGATTCGTTATTCGTATCCGTTATTTCCCACTCTTTACTTGTTCGGTAAACCGTTCCTTTAAAGAATGCAACTTTTTCATTTTTTTGATTTGAGACTTCAATGTGATATGTTCCGGTTTTATTTGTGAGACTCAATTCACGCGCTTCGCAAGTTAATTCATCATTTACATTAACAGGTATTGCAAATGAAATAGAACATTCAAGAGCAACACTCATTCTTCCATAAGAGTTGGATGCAAAAGCTAAAGCACTATCTGCAAATGAAAATGCAATGCCTCCATGAGCTTTTCCGAAACCGTTGGTCATTTCTTCACGGACTATCATTTTCAAAATACAATGACCTTGTTCGATAAGGACTGTTTGAATACCTAACCACTCGCTGAATTTATCTTCAGCAAGCATTTTATTAACTATGTTATTTGATAATTCTTTACTCATAATTAAAAAACTTCTTATTATCCTTCACCATCATTTTTAAGAGTATTGATGGGCGATATCGCTCTTCGTTATACAATTCATAAAGAACGTCTAATGATGTATAAACATTTTTCAAACCAATCTCATCTGCCCATTTTAACAAACCTTTCGGATAATTTACGCCTTTAGTCATTGCTAAATCTAAATCTTCTTTTGTAGCTAAATTTAAATATAACGAATCAATCGCCTCATTAATAAGCATACAAATTACCCTATTAAAAATATATTTACCAAGCTCTTCATCTTGCTTTGGCTGAGGCATTGCAACACCTTCAGCATAATTATAATATCCTCGTCCCGATTTACGGCCAAACAATTTAGCTTCGTATAAACGTTTTTGTGTTAAAGATGGCTTAAATCGCGCTTCAAAAAAGAATTGAGTCCAAACGCTTTCGGTAACTTTATAATTGATGTCGTTACCTATAAAATCCATCAATTCAAATGGTCCCATTTTAAAGCCTCCGAATGTTTTCATTGCCCAATCGATGGTCGCAAAATCAGCCATTCCTTCTTCATAAATACGAATAGATTCACCATAAAATGTGCGTGCAATGCGGTTAACAATAAAGCCAGGAGTATCTTTAGTGAGCACAGTTACTTTGCCCCAACTATCAATAAGTTGTTTTGATTTTGTGGTAACGCTTGGTTCGGTTAAAATAGATGGAATTATTTCTACCAATGGCATTATAGGGGCTGGATTAAAGAAATGTATTCCGATTACACGTTCTGCTTTTTTACATGCCGAAGCTATTGATGCAATTGATAAAGATGACGTATTAGTTGCTAAAATACAATCGTCAGAAACAATACGTTCTAAATCAGAAAATAATTTTTGCTTAACATCAATGTTTTCAATTATGGCTTCTATGATTAATCCGCAATTTTTGAATTGATTTAAATCGCTTGCATATAGTGTGTTTAATGAAATTGATTTTGCTTTTTCATCTGTTAACTTTTGCTTTTCAACCAGTTTTTTTAAGGTACTTTCTAAGTTCAATTTAGCTTTTTCCAAAGCTGCATGATTTGTATCAAACACAATTACCTGATGGCCTGCAGTTGCTGCAACTTGGGCAATTCCAGCGCCCATGGCACCTGAGCCTATTATTCCTATTTGGTTGTTAGTTGATAGTTGTTGGTTGTTGGGCATTACTTATTTTAATGTTTGGTAATAATTTATAAATCCGTTTAATAGCTTTTTGCATGAAGTTGTATTTTCCATAGCTAATTTTAAAGTTGGTTCATCAAAATAATTTTGGTCAAAAGCTAGAAACAATTGAGTTTCTAATTCAAACAAAGAACCTCTGCTAATATAGAAAAATTGAATTGAATCTTTGTATGATTTCTACCACAACCTTCAGCAATATTTGATGGTATAGATACAGCGCATCTTCTTATTTGACTTGTCAATCCGTATATTTCTTCTTTAGGAAAATCTTTAGTCAAATCATAAATAAGTTTTACGAGTTTTCTACTTTCCTTCCATACATCTAAATCATTATATACTTTACAACTCATATTTGAAATTTTTGTTATTTTAAAAAATAACAACCAACAACAAAAAACTAACAACCAATATTATTCCCCTTTAAAATTTGCTTTACGCTTTTCCAAAAATGCATTTACGCCTTCGTTATAATCGTAAGTAGATGCTGCATGCACTTGCATATCGCCTTCGTATGTTAATTGATCTGTTAAATTATTTGACATGGACGTATTTAATAATTTCTTAGTTAAACTCAATCCTATTGTAGGTAAATCGGCAAGTTTTTTTGCTATTTCAAATGCTTCAATCTGCAAAACAGTATCATCAACAACTTTATAGATCATTCCCATTTTTTCGGCATCATATGCTGATACTTTATCGCCTAGCATCATTAAAGCAGAAGCTTTTCCAAAACCAATTAATCGCGGTAAAAAAAATGTTCCACCACTATCTGGTATTAAACCAATTTTACTAAATGCTTGAATAAAAGCTACTGATGTAGCCGCAACAACAATATCGCAAGCCAATGCAATGTTTGCGCCTGCTCCTGCTGCTACACCATTAACAGCGCATACAACAGGTTTTTCTAAATTTCTTATTTTTAAGATAATTGGATTATAATGTTCACGAACAATACGCTCAATACCTGGACCATTTGTATCCATTGCTTCCGAAAGATCTTGGCCAGCACAAAAAGCTTTCCCTTCGCCAGTAAGATAAACAGCACGAATAGTTTTATCAATAGCTGCTTTATCCAATGAATCTTGAAATTGCAAAGCCATTTCGCGATTAAAACTATTGAATTTATCAGGTCGGTTAAGTATAATTTTCATTACGCTATCTTCAATTTCAGTTTTTATAAATGTCATAAATTATAATTTTATATGGATGTAATTTAAAGGCACTTAAAATAATCAAATGGTTCTTTGCAATCAAGGCAACGAAACAGAGCTTTGCAAGCAGTTGATCCAAATTGAGAAATCATTTCCGTATTTTTTGAACCACATTGTGGACATTTTAATTCGCGAGCCTTTCCTAGTAATACTTTTTTATCTATTGATGAATGGTCGGGTGGAGCTATACCGTAGGCCCTCAGTTTTTCTTTTGCTTCTATGCTTATCCAATCGGTAGTCCAAGCTGGGGTATAAACCAACTCTACTTTCACATTCTCGAATCCAATTTCTTTTAATTTTATTTTTATGTCATCTTCAATAACGCGCATAGCTGGACACCCTGTATATGTTGGTGTTATAACAACAACACATACGTCGTCAACCAATTTTACATCACGTAAAATACCTAAATCAATAATATTTATTACAGGAATTTCAGGATCAGGAATCTCTGAAAGAATTTTAAAAACTTGTTCTTTATTGAAAAGAATAGGCATTAGATAAAATTAAATTATTGATATAAATATCTTCTACCTTCCCATTCCAGGCATATTTTTCATTTGGCTCATCATTTTAGCCATCTGATCTTTATTGCCCATCATTTTCATCATTTTACGCGTATCTTCAAATTGTTTAGATAAGCGGTTTACATCTTGGACTGTTGTTCCACTACCTTTTGCAATTCGTTCTCTACGTTTTCCATTTAATGAATCAGGATTTTCGCGCTCGTATGGAGTCATCGAATGAATGATTGCTTCAATACTTACAAATGCATTATCATCAATATCAACACCTTTTAATGCTTTACCTACACCAGGAATCATACCGACTAAATCCTTTATATTCCCCATTTTTTTTATTTGCTGCAGCTGGGCTAAAAAATCGTTGAATGTAAATTGATTTTGTGCAATTTTCTTTTGAAGTTTTCTGGCTGCTACTTCATCGTATTGTTCTTGTGCTCGCTCCACAAGTGTTACCACATCACCCATTCCAAGAATACGATCGGCCATACGATTTGGATGAAAGACATCAATTGCATCCATTTTTTCACCTGTACCAACAAACTTAATGGGTTTGTTTACTATTGATTTAATGGAGAGAGCAGCACCACCTCGTGTATCACCATCTAACTTGGTTAATACAACACCCGTAAAATCAAGTAGGTCGTTAAAAGCTTTTGCTGTATTAACAGCATCTTGCCCCGTCATTGAATCGACAACAAATAATATCTCATCTGGATTAATTGCATTTTTTACAGCTGCAATTTCTTTCATCATTACTTCATCAATCGCTAAACGACCAGCCGTATCAATAATAACAACCGAATTACCATTTACTTTAGCCTGAGCAATTGCACTTTTTGCAATAGATACAGCATCTTTATTTTCTGGATCAGCATAAACATCTACTCCTATTTGTTCCCCAAGTACTTGTAACTGCTTAATTGCAGCAGGACGATAAATATCACATGCAACTAATAAAGGCTTTTTACCGCGTTTTATTTTCATGTGATTAGCTAATTTTCCAGAAAAAGTTGTTTTTCCAGAACCTTGCAAACCGCTCATTAAAATTACCGTTGGATTTCCCCCTAATTTAATTTCCTCCGTTTCGCCTCCCATTAACTTAGTAAGCTCTTCTTGAGTAATTTTCACCATTAATTGCCCTGGAGAAATTGAGGTAAGTACATTTTGACCTAAAGCCTTTTCCTTAACTGTATCAGTAAATTGTTTGGCTACTTTATAGTTAACATCGGCATCTAGCAATGCTTTACGAATTTCTTTTATTGTTTCCGAAACGTTTATTTCAGTAATCTTCCCTTGCCCTTTTAATAATTTAAAGGCTCTTTCTAACTTGGTACTTAATGAATCGAACATTGTGTTTAATTTGAAAGTATAATAATATGTATTCGTACGAATCCCCTAACAAGGATTTTATTAAAGATATATAAGAAAAGTTATTTTAAATTATGATAAACAGTTTGTACATCATCATCTTCTTCTAACTTACTTACCAACTTCATTACTTCTTCAACTTGCTCGTCAGATAATTCTACAGTAGAATTTGGAATACGTTCTAATTCAGAACTAATGATATTTATTTTTTTAGATTCCAAAGCCTTTTGCATTGAACCAAAATCAGTAAATGCTGTATATATAACAATTTCATCATCATCACTTTCAATCTCATCGGCACCAAAATCAATCAATTCCATTTCTAAATCTTCAAGATTGATGTTTTCGTTTTTAATACGAAACACGCCTTTGCGATCAAACAAATAATCTAATGAACCCGTTTTACCTAACTCGCCAGAATATTTATTAAAATTCATCCTCACATTAGCAACAGTTCTTGTAGGATTATCAGTAGCGCACTCGCACAAAATAGCTATTCCATAAGGTCCTTTCCCTTCATAAACAACCTCTTCCATATTTGAACTATCTTTAGATGTTGCACGCTTTATTGCAGCATCTATCCTATCTTTAGGCATATTCAAACCTTTAGCATTTTGGATAGCAACACGCAAACGCGCATTACCTCCGGGATCTCCTCCACCTAGTTTAATTGCTATGGCAATTTCTTTTCCAATTCTAGTAAAGCCTTTCGCCATTTTATCGTAGCGAGCAAACATTTTATATTTCCTTTTTTCGAATACACGTCCCATATTTAATTATAAATTTTAGCTAAAATTATCTATTATCTTATCTTTTTAATGTAGTATTATGTTACAAATTTAAAAAAAATCTTATGAATTAAGCAATTTAAAATAGGTTGAAATATCCCATGTATCGCCATAAAAACAACCATCATAATAATATTCCATATCCATATTTAAATAACAACAAAAAATGACAAATAACACTACAATGTATTTGAAAAATTTATAATTAAATAAATAAGCAAATAAATAAGCAAAAGGGATACAAAATACAGCATAATACTCAACAAAACTACGTGCTCCAAAAGCACAACCAAACCACCAATTCCACCAACTTGCAAAAATATAGCTGATTACAAAAAAAAGAATTCCAATATAAAAACCGAGCCATTTTTTTTGCTTTATCATTAAACCAACCCCTATTAAACAAATTAAAATAATTGGTGTGTAAGTAAAAAGTCCATTGTTGGTACTAAACCAAACTTCTAATAACTTAGGTTTTTTTAAAAAAGAAAAAGTTTCATTTTTGTATGAATAGATAATATAATCGCCTGATACCCTATTCCAGTATAGCAATTGAGGAATGGCAATTATTAATGACAACAATGCTGTTAAAAGAATTAGTAATTTATCATTAAATAAGTGTCGTATCCTTAAAATAAAATCCCCTTTATCATTCATAT